>DZCT01000574.1 GCA_022736535.1 Desulfatirhabdium butyrativorans
TTCAAAAATCGGTCTTTCAGACCGTAAAGCGATTTTTCAAATCGCTTAAATTGCTACCCGTTCTTAGCCGGGCGATTGAAAAGCGGTTTTACAGAAAACGCCGTTTTTGAAAGCGAATTGGTATTAAAAAGCGCATTATCGGGTTTCCGGCTGACATGGAAAATCGGATGGGTAGTGGGTCAAATCCGTTGAAGGATCACAGAGCGGCCCCGGGCTAAAAATAGATAAACCTGCTTTACTGAAGATTGCTGTCAGCAGGTTTGCCCCACTACTGTTTTGTCAAGATTGAAATTGTGAGCAACAACGATTTGGTCTGTTTTAAGCAGGGGCGTTCTACAGTAAAACGCCCTTGCTTAAAACAGACGCAAGCCGTTTTTTGAATTTTCAACTCATAAAATCAAACTTGACAAAACACTCCCATCGGATGTTATAAATCTGTCTGATCGCAAAGTTTCGCTCGGATAACTCTTTTGTGATTTTCCTCTTTCTTTTTCCCTTCCTCTTTTTTCTTTGCCTTATCGTCATCCGGCAATTTCTCTTTAAAATCAGAGAAGCGCGCCAAAAATATCTGTTGCGGGAATCACGCCTTCCCGCAAAACCGTCGGCGCATCGCCGGTCACATCCACAATGCTTGAGCCTGCGCCCCCGTCTAACGCGCCAAAAATATCTGTTGCGGGAATCACGCCTTCCCGCAAAACCGTCGGCGCGTCACCGGTCACATCCACAATGCTTGAACCTGCGCCCCCGTCTAACTTTCCCGCATCAAGTATCAGATTAACTTGTTCGGCAATTTCCGCATCCAAATCAGCAATCTGCGAACACCCGGGATGCCCCGCCAGATTTGCGCTCGTTCCGGTGACGGGCCCGCCGACAGCCTTCATCAGCGCCCAGGCTGCCGGATGTCCGCACAGGCGCACGCCGATTTTGCCCGTGCCGGCAGTCAGATTGGCAGGCAGGTTTTCTTTTGCTTTGAAAATAATCGTAATTTTTCCGGGCCAGAATTTGTCCATGATCCGAATAGCGGTTTTCGGAATCTCGCTCACAAGCGCGGACAGTTCTTTTTTATCGCTTATCAGCACCAGAATCGCTTTCTCATGCGGACGTTCTTTGATTTCAAAAAGTCTGTTCACCGCGTCGGTGTTCAGCGCATCCGCGCCCAATCCGTAGAGACATCGGGTCGGAAACACCGCAACTCCGCCCGCTCTGATGATACGGGCGCATTCCGCTATCGCTTCCGGATCAGGCGCAAGCGGCTGAATCTGCCGGATTTTACCGGCGGTAGAGACGCAAAATCTTGCGTCTCTACCGAAGTTTTCTTGCTTTTTTTTCAACTTCAGCCGCCATGTCTTTTTTATATTCTTCCAACTGTCTCGCGAGCTTCGGGTCGGAAATCGCCAAAATCTGCACCGCCAGAATGCCCGCATTTTTTCCTCCGGGTTTTCCCACAGAAACCGTGGCAACCGGAACGCCCGGGGGCATCTGCACCGTTGACAGCAGCGCGTCCATTCCCCTGAGACTGGAAGAATCAATGGGAACGCCGATCACCGGCAGACAGGTGTGCGCCGCCATCACGCCCGCGAGATGCGCGGCATGTCCCGCGCCCGCGATGATGACCTTCATGCCCCGCTGTTCTGCGGAAGATGCAAATTCCGCAGCCCGCGCCGGGCTTCTGTGGGCAGAGGCAACGGTCATATCAAAGCTGACGCCGAACTGCTTGAGAACGCCCACCGCTTCTTCCATGATTTCCAGATCCGAATCGCTGCCCATGACAATACCGACTTTGGGCGGCGCTTCAAGCCGTTTCAATGCCTTTTGCCCAATATCCTTGCGGCAGTGGACATTCTCCCATGAGATTCTGGAAACGCCTTCATAAGCTTTGGAAATCGCCTTTCGGACAGAATCTCCCAGCGCGGTGACGCCCAAGACCCGACCGCCGCTAGTTACGGTTTTTCCTTGAGATTCCGCAGTTCCGGCATGGAACACCACCACTTCTGTGATATGGCGCACATCCTCCAAGCCTGAAATCGGCAGACCTTTTTTGTATGACTCCGGGTAGCCTCCGGATGCCATGACCACGCACACTGCCGCTCTGTCGTCAATTTCAAGCTTGCTGCCCTCAAGTTTCCCGTCAATGACAGCTTCCATGATCGGCACAATGTCGTTTTTGATGCGGATCAGGAGCGGCTGGGCTTCCGGGTCTCCGAAACGGGCATTGAATTCAAGCACTTTGATCTGATCCCTGTCAATCATCAGCCCCGCATACAGCACGCCTTTATACGGACGCCCTTCGGCAGCCATTGCCCGCACTGTGGGGATCATAATCTGTTTCATAATTTTTTTATGCAGATAGGAATCCACCACCGGTGCGGGAGAATACGCGCCCATTCCGCCGGTATTGGGTCCCTTGTCATTATCGTAAACCGCTTTGTGATCCTGCGACGAGGGGAGCGGAATCACGGTTTTGCCGTCTGTAAACGCAAGAAAAGAAGCTTCTTCGCCGATGAGACATTCTTCCACAATCACTTTGGTTCCCGCATCGCCGAATTCTTTCTGCACCATGATTTTATTCAGCGCGTCAATTGCCTCGTCTTCCGAAGCGCAGACAATAACGCCTTTGCCAGCGGCAAGCCCGTCGGCTTTCACGACCAGCGGCGCGCCCATTTTGCGGATGAATGCGGCAG
>DZCT01000110.1 GCA_022736535.1 Desulfatirhabdium butyrativorans
GAAACCGGCATGACGATTATTTTCATTACCCATGATCTCGGCGTGATAGCGGAGATGTGTGATGATGTGGCGGTGATGTATGCGGGAAAGATTGTCGAGACAGCATCGGTGAACGACTTGTTCAAATATCCGAGCCATCCTTATACGAGAGGGCTGCTTGCCTCAATCCCGCGCCTTGAAACACCGAGAAAAAGCAGGCTGAACGTCATTCAGGGCATGGTGCCGAGCCTGCACGATCTGCCCCGGGGATGCCGGTTTCAGAACCGCTGCCCTCAGGCGCAGGATATTTGTCGGACAAGCAACCCCTCGCTCAGGGCTGTGGGACAGGGGCATTTTGCAAGCTGTCATTTTTTAAGTGAGAAGTGATACCGAATCGATGTTGAAAATATTCTCTCACAGACCGCAGAAAAAACGCTGCGGTCTCTGCGGGGAATTTTTTTTCCCACAGAGTTCACAGAGAATACACAGAGGACACAGAGTTTAAAAAAAAATCTCTGCGGTCTCTGCGGGCTTTTTTTCTCTGTGTCCTCTGTGGGAAAAAAAAACGGGCTTAACAAAATATCGTATAAAATTAAAAGGGATTCGGTATGAGAAGTGAGAAATTTTTCTTTTTTCACACTTTTCGCTGAAACCTCTCACCTGCCTCAATGTCATTAAGTTAATTTCTCTTTTCAATGATAATTTGCCCATAGTTTCAAAATCACTTGCTTTTTTTTTCATGAAACTTTATATAATAATCATTCTGATAAGGGCAATTTTATAACAGCCAGAGATAAAAGCAGATATTTCAAACTTGCTGTTATAACTTTAAATTTAAAACAAAAACTTGCACAGGAGGGAAAAAAATGGACAAATATGTATGTATGATCTGCGGTTATGTTTATGATCCTCAAGCCGGCGATCCTGACAACGGGGTTAAAGCGGGAACAAAGTTTAAAGATTTGCCTGATGACTGGGTATGTCCGGTCTGCGGCGCTGACAAAGACAGTTTCGAGAAAGAAGAATAGGACCGGGGTCAGGGGTTCGAGGTTAGGGGTACGAGGATGCTTTTCCCCTGACCCCGAACCTCTGACCTCGAACCCCTGAAAGGAGACCATGAGACAGCTTGAAATCGCAAAAGGTGTTTACGATGTCGGTGTAACTGATTGGAATATCAGAGATTTTCATGGATATTCCACTTACAGCGGCACCACTTACAATGCTTTTCTGGTGACAGATGAAAAAATCGCGCTGATTGATACGGTAAAAAAAGAGTTTGCGGATCAACTCATTGAAAATATTTCCCGGATTGTTGATCCGAAAAAAATTGACTATGTGATCAGCAATCACACGGAAATGGATCATTCCGGCAGTCTGCCCCGGATCATGCACCGGGTCGGGGAAGACAAGCCCCTGTTCTGCTCCAAAATGGGCGAAAAAAATCTTGCCCGCCATTTTTCTCAGAAATGGAATTACCGCCCCGTGGGAACAGGCGATGAACTGAATCTGGGCAAAAGAACTCTGACATTTCTTGAAACCCGGATGCTGCACTGGCCCGACAGCATGTTCACCTATCTCAAAGAAGACAAAATTCTTTTCTCCAGCGATGCTTTCGGTCAGCATTATGCGGGACCTGAGAGATTCGATGATATGATGGGCGATGCCATCATGCCTCACGCCAAGAAATATTTTGCCAACATTATGATGCTGTATTCGCCCCTGATTCTGAAACTTGTTGAAACCGTTACAAGTCTCGGACTGCAATTCAACATGATCTGTCCGGATCACGGCATTTTGTGGCGCAAAGACCCGGGCAAAATTATCAACGCCTACGTCAAATGGAGCCGGCAGGAGGACAACGAGAAAAAAGCAGTGATTGTGTATGACACCATGTGGCACAGCACGGAAATCATGGCGGAAGCCATCATGTCCGGGCTGACAGAGGAAGGCATTTATGTCCGCCCCATGAAACTTCGGGAATGCCACCGCAGCGACATTATAACGGAAGTTTTAGACGCAAAGGCGGTGATTGTGGGTTCTCCGACCCTGAACAACGGGCTGTATCCCACGGTCAGCGATTTTCTCACTTACATGAAAGGACTCAAGCCCCAGAACAAAATCGGAGCGGCTTTCGGCTCTTACGGATGGAGCGGGGAGTCGGTCAAATTAGTTCAGGAAGAATTGACGGCAATGAAGTTTCAGACAGTGGATTCAGGACTTAAAATTCAGTACATGCCGGATAAAGCAGGAATAGAAAAATGCGAGGCATTCGGCAGAAAAATCGGACAGGCTGTAAAGGGCTGATCTGTCATTCTGGCTGATCTGTCATTCTGGCTGATCTGTCATTCTGACTGATCTGTCATTCTGAGCGAAGCGAAGAATCTTTTTATGAAAATACCGGTTGTCGAACTTAGCGATTGCATCTTGTGCGGCGTATGTGAAGAGGTATGTCCTTCGGTTTTCACTGTCAATGATCTGGGTTATGTGAGCATTGCCGATTTGCCCGTATATCCTGAAGCGGAAGTGGATGAGGCAATCAAAAACTGCCCGAAGGACTGCATTCAATGGAGTGAATCTTAACGATTTCAGAATGAGGCGCCACGATGAAAAAGATTGTGATGTTTGTATTTAACGATGATCCGATGTGTTTCATTCATGTGCTGCTGAATACGCTTGACATGGACGAAAGAGGACATGAGGCAAAGATCGTGATGGAGGGCGCGGCTACAAAATTGCTCCCCGAGCTGGCGAAAAAAGAAAATCCCCTGAACGGCTTGTGGGAAAAAGTCAAGAATTTCGGATTTATTGAAGGCGTCTGCAAAGCCTGCGCCGGCAAAATGGGAACATTGAAGTCCGCGGAAAATCAGGATTTGGCGATTTTGGATGAAATGTCGGGACATCCCAGCATGGCAGCTTATCGGGATCAGGGGTTTGAAGTCATTGTTTTTTAAATTGAGAATTGAGAAGTGAGAAATAAAGGACTGAGGACTAAGCACTCAGCACTTCTATTTCTCACTTCTCACTTCTCACTTCTCACTTCTCAATTTTATGAACCGTAAACTGAAAGAAAAAACACTGGAGCTTCTGCGTTCCCGGGACATTGAAAAAGGGCTTGATGCCATCTGTCAATTTCCGGCAAGGCAGGTTGTCAATCCGCTTTTCTCTCTTTTTTATCACCGCGAAGAGTTGATAAAGTGGCGGGCGGTGACAGCCATGGGGCTTGCGGTTTCAAATCTCGCTGAAAGCGATACAGAATCCGCACGGGTCATCATGCGCCGTCTGATGTGGAGCCTGAATGACGAATCCGGCGGCATCGGCTGGGGTTCGCCCGAGGCAATGGGCGAGATCATGGCGATGAGCGGAAAATTAGCGGCGGAATATCATTCCATTCTGCTTTCTTATATACGGGAGGACGGAAACTATATCGAACATGAAATTCTGCAAAGGGGCGTTCTGTGGGGGCTGGGAAGGCTGTTTTATGCACGCACCGAGCTTATCTCCAAACTCGCAGCAGATGCGGCGCCTTTTCTCTGTCCCTATATGACTTCACAAGATGCGGCTATCCGGGGGCTTGCGGCGTGGACAGCCGGCGCTGTTCCCGATGAAAAGACAAAGCCGTTTCTGGAGCATCTTGTCAGCGATGAGTCAAAAATCGTGATCTGGCAGGAAAGAGAACTGCGTGAACACACGGTGGGGCAGGTCGCGAGAGACTCGCTTTTCGTCAATGCTGTGGTAGAGCGGGGTTACCTCCCCGCCTGCACAGAAATGTAAATGCACAGAAATGTCATTTCGACGAACGCAGTGAGGAGAAATCTTTACTTTGAACGGAAAGATTTCTCGCTCCGCTCGAAATGACAGGAATAAGGCTCGAAATGACAATATGTTTTGCGTGTCGCGGTTAAAAACCGGAACACGAAAGATATGGAGTAAAACGGGTTTCAAACCCGTTTCTTACAGATTTTCGTGCTTTTTAAATTTTGTGTTTTCGTATTCCCAAAAACAAGGAGATATTCAAAAACTTATGGACCCTTCTGTTCTTATTCCGACGCCGGACGCCATTCCCCTCCGCTGGGAATGGTTCTATTTTCTGCTTATCCTCACCTTTACCCTTCACATCCTTCTGGCGAATGTCATGCTCGGCTCCGGAATCATCGCTTTTGTCGGAGAGTTAAAAGGCGGCGCGGACCCTGCGGCGACTGCTCTTCAAAAAGACATTTCCGAAAAACTGACCTTTATCATTGCCTTTACCGTCAACTTCGGCGTCGCGCCCTTTTTGTTTCTTCAGGTTCTCTACGGGCATTTCATCTATGTCAGTTCCGTACTCATGGCGGTTTACTGGCTCTCCGTCATTGCTTTGCTGATAATTGCCTATTACAGCGCATATTACTATAAATTCAGATTTGAGACATTAAAAACAAATACCCGCAGATTCTTTATCGGCACATCGGTTGTGATTCTTCTGTTTATCGGGTTCCTCTTTGCCAACAACATGACGCTGATGCTGAATCCCGCATCATGGCTCAGATATTTCCAAAATGCCGAAGGTACCCTGCTGAATCTCTCCGATCCCACGCTGTTTCCCCGATTCCTGCATTTTGTCACCGCGTCTTTGTCGGTCGCCGGGCTTTTTATTTCAATTCTCTGGTCTTTCAAAGAAAAAAAAGGCATTCCCGGCGCGAAAGAAAATGTGGACCGGGGAATGAAATGGTTTGTCTGTGCCACCATGTTTCAGCTCTTTATCGGCTGCTGGTTCATGCTGAGTCTGCCCAAAGACATCATGCTGCTGTTTATGGGACACAATCTGTTCGCCACGGGGATTTTTCTGGCGACATTCGCGCTTGCGGCAATGGCGCTGCTTTTCGGCGTTTATCGCAAAATCGGCGCGGCGACCGGTTCCCTGCTGTGTCTGGTATTTCTCATGGTCCTCATGCGGGACATCGTGAGAACGGCTTATCTCAAGCCCTTTTTTGAAGTCTCGCAGCTCATGGTTCTTCCGCACTATTCACCCTTTATTTTCTTTACAGCTTCGCTGGCGGTCAGCATTGCGGTTGTCGCTTATGTGATCCGGCTTGCCGTCAAAGCACAGCCGCCCTGTCCGTGAATGTGAATCATCTGCAATTTTAACGGGGATGAACAGGATATTCAGGATTATCTTATCCTGTCCGTCCCCGTCAAAAAAAATAACTGTATAAAATCATAATAAATTTCTATATTATATATACGGCGTCTGTCCCTGACATGCCCGGCACACAGCCCCGTGCTTCTCAGGATAAGCTTCCCCGCAGCCGCTACAGATCGCAATACTGCCTTTATGCCGTTTTTGAAGCAGCTCGGGACGGATTCTCACCTCCT
Organism: Desulfatirhabdium butyrativorans; assembly: GCA_022736535.1. Lineage (GTDB taxonomy): Bacteria > Desulfobacterota > Desulfobacteria > Desulfobacterales > JAIFKL01 > JAIFKL01. Next base: position 5,332 of record DZCT01000110.1, read on the forward strand.
GAAAACTGAAGATTTCCGTACCCGCTTCCCGAATCTGCGCTTTCAGCAGCCTGTCATCCTGATCTTTTTTTTCGGTCAGTTTTAAAAACCAGTTTTTTATTTCACTCCGATCTGCGATTTTTTTCGGATCAAGAAATACCCGGACGCCGCTGCCCTCATATTTGTCATAAAGGCTGATGGAAAAACGACCGAAATCAAAGATTTTAAGCCAGCCGTTGCCCACCGTGCAGGGCGTCAGAATCTGTATCACATCGGGAAGGCAGTAAACCGTTTCGCATAAGGCATCAAACAGGGTATTCGGCGGAAGTTTCCGCAACGCTATATCCACCATGAATCCCCCGACAATAAGCCCCGGTGCCGTATAGCCGTGAAAAGACTCAACTATTGTCAGATATTCTTCAAAAGAATAACCGGCTATCCCTACAGTGTTTTCAGCAAGGGCGGAAGCCCCCTTCCCCTCATGTTTTTCCGAATTAAACTCACAATACATGCGTCTGTCCCCTTTATCATTTTCTTCTTCATGTCATTACAGTTGACAAGCTTATTTACTTATATTAAGACAATAAAAAGACATTGTCAATTTTTAACATCGGAACAGCAGAGACGCAAAATTTTGCATCTGCTGCTTTCAGCAGGGGTCTCAGCCTCCTCTTTTTCGGCAATTACTGCTTTTTTTTCTTGACAGACGGTTACAATGTAGCTACATTGTAACCGTTTTTGAGAAGACAGGACTGTATTTTTTTATTGACAAATGGTTACGATGTGGCTAAGTTGTAACTGTTTCAGATAGGTTTGAGTGATATATATTTGCAGCTTAACCCCTGACGAATCAAAATGACGAATCAAAAAAACAGTCGCTGATTCAGGATTGAATCTGTTTTATCCTGTCTGTTAAAATAACAGGACCAAGTTACAAACTCAGTTTCTTCAAGAAACTGAGTTTGTGATACAAGGCGAGGCAGTCAGACGATGAGAAAACTGACAGAAAATGTCAGGCAATTAAAAAAGATGTATGCTGTCGAAGACGGAAGAGTGAAGGGAGAAGCAGGCTGGGAAAAATTTCCGCTCTTCTGGTTCATCTTGTTTTTATCATACCGATGCACAAAAAGGTGCAGGTATTGTTATGCCTTCAATCAGGTCGGCGATGATAACAAGCTGGAAATGGATGACAATACATTTTCAAGATTGCTGGACTGGATTCCGGAAGTCTGGAGAGCAAACAATGTCAAAGTGAATGTCATTGATTTTCTCGGCGGGGAGCCGCTGCTGAGAACAGACCGAATCAAAAAAGTGATGGATGCTGTCTGTAAACAGACGGACGGCATACAGGGATTGGTCAATACAAACGGCGATCTGACAGATGCTGTAAATTGGGATGATCTTGAAGACATTCAATGGATAACAATCAATATTACAGACATCAGCATTGAAGAACTGTCGAGAAGGATGAAGATCATCGCTGAAAGGTCAAATGTTATCAATCAGACAATCGCCGCGACTTTGGATGATGAGAATTTAGAGAGAGTGATTGACATATCACGATTCGGAATAGAAAACGGATATCGTTTGAGATACAGCAAGAATTTATTCAGGGGAGCAGATGCCGAATATAAGAAAAGACTGCTGAAAAAATATCATGAACTCTGCGATTTGCTGGAAAATTATGTTATCAGAGGATACGATGTCCATACAACTTTTCTGCTGGATGTGTTGATTCCTTTATGGAATCTTGAATCTTCTCCGTATCTTTGCGGAAAAAGACTTGCTGTAATATTTCCCGACGGAACCGTGGGTCCCTGCATCAGAAACCATTCGTTTAAAACCGGAACAATATTTGACGCAAATCCGTTAAGCAAAATACAGTGCGACACGTTTCACTATGATGCGGCAGAACCGGATGTCCCGGACGAATGCAGAGTCTGTGAATCCAAAACTGTCTGTCAGGGAGGCTGTCCGAATGATAAACTGCGGCTCACCGGTAACAGATCAGGAAAATCTGTTCTGTGTGACATTCATAAGGAAATTATTCCCAGATTAAAACATTTGGAAATATTAAAAAGAGGTCAGAGGTCAGAGGAGAAACGTCCGTCCCTCGAACCCCGAACCCCTTACCTCGAACCTTTTTTAGGAGTTAAAAAATGAGATATGCAGAGACAGGATATAATTTAGAAATTGATTTAGCGACAGGCAACATTGAACGGGTAGAAACGGATCCGAAAATGACGGAACTTCACCTGGGGGGACTCGGCACCAGCGTCAAACTGCACTGGGACAGGGTTCCTCCTGAAACCAAAGCATTCGATCCTGAGAATCTGCTGATATTCAGTTCCGGTATTCTCAACGGCACACCCGCTTTCAGTGCGAATCGTACAGTGGTAACTTTCTATTCTCCTCAGTCGGACCTGCTGGCATATCCGATGATGGGCGGGTTCTGGTCTGCGGAACTGAAGTATGCCGGTTATGACAAAGTGATCTTTCGCAACAAGTCGCCCAAGTGGGTTTATATCTGGATCAACAACGACAAAGTGGAAATCCGTGACGCCGAACATCTCAAAGGCAGAGGCGCGCTTGAAACCCAGGACCTTGTTCGGAAGGAACTGAATCAGCCCAACGCTCAGGTGGCGGCTATCGGTCTGGCAGGTGAAAATAAGTGCTTCACCGCATCTATTGAGCAGTCTCGTTCCAGCGCCAGCCGGCTCGGCGGCGGTGCGGTGATGGGAGACAAAAAGATCAAAGCGGTCGCGGTTCGCGGCACAAAGGATGTCAACCTTGCCAGAGGCGCCGAATTTATGGAACACATGAAAGGCGTCATGGAATATATCAACTTCCGAAATACAAATCCCATTCAGGATGTCATGACCATCTTGTCCGGCATCGGCTCTCCGCAGGAAATGGTGCATACGGACGAAAAATGGCACACCGAGAATTTCATGTGGGGGAATGCCCGCACACGCAGACGGGGTTTCTGGGACGAACACATCTCCAAAGAATGGCCCCGAGTGCAGAAAGAAGGCATCAAGCGTCTCATCAGTTGCTTTAACTGTCCTCAGCACTGCGGCGCATTGATTTCCTACAAAGACACTCCCCGATACATGGCAAAATGCTTCGGCAAACTGACCTATGCCATGGCAGCTTACGTTGACAATATGGACTTTGCATGGAGAACCCTGCAACGTGCCACAGAGTACGGGATGGATTCTTTCTCAACCCCGCAGATTATCGCCTTCGGCATCGAGCTTTATGAAGCCGGCATTCTGACCGACAATGATTTTAAAGGCGCACCCACGGATAAAGAAGGCAGATTTGTCTGGCTGTTAGACAGGGTTGCCCGTCGGGAAGGCATCGGAGATGTTCTGGCTGACGGCGTTTATTATGCTGCCCGAAAAATCGGCAACGGCGCTGAGGCATTTGATCACAATACCATCAAGAAGCATGAGCAATTGCCGCTCAAACTGTCCACGCTGGATCCCCTTTATTTCCTCATGTATTCCACCAATGAGAAGATCAGCATCACGCAGATTGAAGGAAACTGGCCCCAGGCTGCTTTTCCCACGGCAGAGCAGAGAGAAAGGTTTGTAAAGGACTGGCCCCAGCTTCCTGATGAAAAGTGGAAGCAGATTCTGCTTGAATGGGAACCCCGGGGAGAAAAAGGGATACCTTATTTCCCGACGCCTGATATGTGCAGTGAAATCGTTGACTGGATGGAGATGTTGCACAACATTGATGATGCCTGTTGCGTGTGTGCGGGCATGTCGTCTTTCTGTCTCAAGCCGCCCTATCACATCCACAATTATCCGAAAATTATCTCCGCGGCGACCGGCTTGGATTTGGACGAAGCCGGACTCAAAAAAATCGTCAACAGGAGCCGGAATCTGCACAGAGCCTTGAACAACAGACGGGGCATGACAAGAGCGGACGAAAAGCCGCCGGCAGACCACTGGAAGCGCAGATTTCCTGAGCTTGAGGAAGAACTCCTGTCAACCTATTACAAATTCAAGGGATGGAACAACAACGGTATTCCTACCAGAGAAAGATTGGAGGAACTGGATTTGGGTTACGTCGCCGAAGATTTGGAAAAGAGAGGGATACTGAAAGATGGCAAAAATTAAGAAGACGATCAAGACAATCAAGGTGGATGCTGACAAGTGCAACGGGTGCCGGGGATGTGAGATCATCTGCTCTTCTTTTCACGCGACGCCGAAATACAGCAGCGTCAATCCGGCAAGGTCCCGTATTCAGATCATTCGTCATCCGCTGAAAGATATATGGCTTCCGGTATTCGCCGGTGAGTATGCGCCTGCCGAATGTATGGGCAGAGACAAATATGTGATTGACGGAAAGGAATATGAAGAGTGTGCGTTTTGCAGAGCCGTCTGTCCCTCCAGAGACCTGTTCAAAGAACCCGATTCCGGTCTCCCTCTCAAATGTGATATGTGTGAAGGCGAAGAAGAAGGTCCTCTGTGTGTCCGCTGGTGTCTCAACAATGTCCTCACTTACGAAGAAAGAGAAGAGGAAGTCGAAGAGCAGGCGGAGATGGCGGAAATGGAAATCGGATTGGAATCATTGATAAATAAATACGGTTTGGGGAAAGTCGCCGATACGGTTGCCCGGATGACGCAGAAAAATTGAGAATTGAGAATTGAGAAATAAGAGGCGTTCAATTCTCAATTCTCAATTCCTCAGACGGGGAGGTCATAATATGAAAAAAGAAATGATGGGTTATGAAGAAGCATTGAATATTACCCTTGAAACGATTTCCCCGCTCAACAGTGAACGGGTTGAACTGACCGAATGCACGGGCAGAATTATTGCCGAAGATATTTATTCGCCGGTGTATTCGCCGTCTGTTGACGCCTCAATGAAAGACGGTTATGCGGTCCGGTCAGGCGAAATCGCATCAGCAACATCCCAAAACAGGGTGCGGTTAAATATTATCGGAACGGCGGCAGCAGGACTTCCGGCTGATACCGCGATCAGCAGGGGAACCGCTGTCCGAATTCTGACCGGAGCGAAAATTCCCGAAGGCGCGGATGCGGTTCTTGCAGATGAATTTGCCCGCCGGGAAGGAGACATTGTTGCGATTTTCGAGAACGCTGAACCGGGCAGAAATATTCTGCCTAAAGGCGATGATGTCAAGTCCGGCGAACGGATCGCAGCAAAAGGAACCCGTCTGTCTCCCGGTATGATCGGCATTCTTGCCGCAGCCGGATTCGGCGCGCTGCCGGTCTGTCACAGACCCAGGGTCGCTATTGTCGCTACAGGCGACGAACTGCTGGTTCCCGGACAGCCGCCTTCCGAGGGAAAACTCTACGCCAGCAACCTGTATATCTTAAATGCCTGGTGCCGGCGTCTCGGAATGACAAGCACCTTGTCGCTTGTAAAAGACAGTCCCGACAGCATTACTGAAAAATTAGCCGAATCCGTTGCAGCATCAGACGCGGTGATGACGATTGGCGGGGCATGGACCGGGGATCGGGATTTTGTTGCAGAGACGCTGAATGCCCTCGGCTGGAAACAGCTTTTTCATCGGATTCGGATGGGACCCGGAAAAGCCGTAGGCTTCGGTGTGCTGAACCGAAAACCGATTTTCATGCTTCCCGGAGGTCCTCCGTCCAATCTCATGGCATTTCTTCAGATTGCGCTGCCGGGTCTTTTAAAACTTGGCGGCTGTATGCGTCCTTATCTGCCCCGGATGAGGGTGAAACTGAGCGAAACGCTCAAGAGCCGTGACATCTTATGGACGCATTTTGTCTATGGAACTTTCAGGGACAGCGAGGAGTATTCTTTTTTTGATCCCGAACCGCTCAGATTAGTGGCGGACCGGTTAAGGTCCATCGCCAGAGCTGAAGGCGTGATTGCGATTCCGGAAGGGGTGAAATCCCTGCTTGCGGGCGATGTGATTCCGGCGCAACTGCTGGTGTGACTGAGAATTGAGAATTGAGAATTGAGAGAGGATGGGTAAAGACAGTGGAAACAGTAGCTCCCTTCAAAGAGGTAATTGATGAGATAAAAGCAGCCGGCGGTTCAATCTTCAGATTCTGCTACCAATGCGGAAAGTGCGACAGCGTTTGTCCCTGGAACAGGGTCAGGCAGTTCAGTATGCGCAAGCTGATCCGGGAGGCGGCTTTCGGTCTGACAGAGATAGACGGCGAAGACCTGTGGCGCTGCACCACCTGCGGCAACTGTCCCCAGTATTGCCCCCGGGGCGTGAAGCAGATAGACATCAGTATGTCTCTGCGCCGGGTGGCTTCTGCCTATGAGGTTTTTCCCGCGTCAGTCCGTTCCGCCCGCACCGCGAGAGCCAGCATCATTTCCGAAGGCAATCCCCTACAAGGAGAACGGAAAAAACGGGCGGACTGGGCAAAGGGGCTGCCGGTGAAAAAATTCGCCGAGGGCATGGAAATTTTATATTTTGTCGGCTGCTACCTCAGCTATGACCCCAGAATGAAAAAGGTCGCCGCCGCGACAGCCGATATTCTCAACAAAGCAGGCGTGGATTTCGGCATACTCGGTTCTCAGGAAAACTGTTGCGGGGAAAGCATCCGCAAGACCGGCTCCGAAGAACTGTTCAAGCGTTTAGCTCGTGAGAACATCAAAACTTTTATCGAAAACGGCGTAAAGAGAATCCTTGTATCTTCCCCGCACTGCTATCACACGTTTAAAAATGAGTATCCCGAATTCAGGGCGAATTTTGAGATTGTTCATATTTCTCAATATTTGGATGAGCTTATCAAAGAGGGAAGACTGAAACTCACCGGCAGCCTGCCTCGGAAAATGACTTATCACGACCCCTGCTATCTGGGCAGGCATAACGGCGTTTATGAGGAACCCCGTGAACTTTTAACCCGAATACCGGGTCTGGAATTGGTTGAGATGGCGGATTCACGCAAGAACAGCCTCTGCTGCGGCGGGGGCGGGGGCAGAATCTGGATGGACACGCCCAAAGAAGAACGATTCTCGGACCTCAGACTGAAACAGGCAAAAGATACAGGCGCATCGGTGCTGGTCACAGCCTGCCCTTACTGCATCACCAATTTTGAGGAAAGCAGGCTGAATCTGGAGTATGATAAGGTTTTGGAGATTAAGGACATCACGGAAGTGATCCGGGAAGCGATCTAAAACAGGATTTTACAGGATTCGGTCTCGTTCCCACGCAGAGCGCCAATGCCGTTAAGTTAAGAGAAAAATGTAGGTCGGGGTGAGCCTGCGAACCCCGACACCTGCCGGATGATGAGCCTGCGAACCCTGACACCTGCCGGATGATG
>DZCT01000575.1 GCA_022736535.1 Desulfatirhabdium butyrativorans
TTATAACTTCTCGTTACGAGGCTCTGCCTCGTAACAGCAGAAACCTCAGCGGCTCTGCCGCAATCCGGCTTTTTTCAAAGCCGGCAGTCAATGAGGCAGAGCCTCTGTTGCGGCGTTACGAGGCAGAGCCTCGTAACGAGAACTCAACAGCTGAATATACTCATCCCCGGCGTAAATTGCGCTTTGTCTGTTTCTGTTTTCTGTTTCTGTCATTTCGAGCGCAGCGAGAAATCTTGGCGTTCGGAAGCGTAAAGATTCCTCCTCACTGCGTTCGTCGGAATGACAGAAAGCGCACTTTTTTATACGGGTGGACAGTATAAAAGCGGACAGGTCATTATGACCCATTCATGGAGAAAGAAATGGGTCATAATGACTTATTTTCTGTATCTGCCGCATTCTGTCATCCCTCATATTTTTTATGAACATCATTTTTTACAAATATTTTTTATTAAATTATATTTATTAAATTCAAATTTTTAAAAATATAATCATCAACAAAAGCCATCAACAAAAGCCGAAAAGCTGCTGTCTGGTCTTGTTTTTGCATTTTTACATAAAGCAACTCGGATTCTTTTATGCGTTGTTTTCAGAAATGCAGAACCGTTCAGACGGTTATCATTTTTTTAATAATTGGGAGTCACGCAGTCGCCGGTTCGGATAAGACAGCCGTCTTTTTTATTTAAACGCAAAGGACGCGGAGGAAAGCGCAAAGTCCGCAGAGATATTTTTCAGAACTTTGCGCCCTCCGCGCCCTCCTCTGCGACCTTTGCGTTTAAATAAAAGCGGTTCATTTTTCCGATGCGGAAATTCCGACTGCGTAACTCCTAAATAAAAAAACAGACACGGAGGTATTATCATGGCACTGGCAGAACAAGTTTACGGCTTTTTTATTCCTACGGTGACACTCATGGGCATCGGCGCACACAAACAGCTCGGCGCACAGATCAAAACCCTCGGCGGTACCAAACCCTACATTGTCACGGACAAAGGCATCACCAACGCCGGCATCACTCAGAAGATTGTCGACCTTATTAAAGCGGATGCCGGTGTGGATTCGGCTGTTTTTGATGATACCATCCCGAACCCCACCGATAAAAACGTCGCGGCTGCGCTGGAAATCTATAAAAGCAAAAAATGCGACATGATTATCAGTCTGGGCGGCGGCAGTTCCCATGACTGCGGAAAAGGCGTGGGCATTGTGGCGACAAACGGCGGAAAAATCCATGACTACGAAGGCGTTGACAAATCCTCCAAAAGTATGCCCCCTTTCATCGCCATCAACACGACTGCGGGAACCGGCAGCGAGATGACCCGATTCTGCATCATCACAGACACAAGCCGGAAAGTCAAAATGGCGATTGTTGACTGGCGGACAACCCCGGCCATTGCCATCAACGATCCTCTGCTGATGATGGGAATGCCGCCCGCACTGACTGCCGCCACCGGTATGGACGCATTGACCCATGCGGTGGAAGCTTATGTTTCCACCATTGCCACGCCCGTAACCGACGCGTGCGCACTGAAAGCCATTGACCTGATTGCAAAGAATCTCCGGGCAGCCGTCGCCAACGGTCAGGATATGGTCGCCCGTGATGCAATGGCTTACGCCGAATATCTTGCCGGTATGGCTTTCAACAATGCCAGTCTGGGGCATGTTCATGCCATGGCGCATCAGTTGGGCGGTTTCTATGATCTGCCGCACGGCGTATGCAATGCAATTCTGCTGCCTGCGGTGGAACGCTTCAACATGATTGCCAAAATGGATCGGTTCGTGGACATTGCCGTGGCAATGGGAGAAGTGGTGGACGGCATGTCCAAACGGGCTGCTGCGGAAAAAGCGCTGGAAGCCATCAAAACCCTTTCCAAAGATGTGGGCATTCCTTCGGGTCTCACGGAACTCGGCGTAAAGGAAAAAGACCTCAAAACCATGGCGGAAAATGCCCAGAAAGACGCCTGCGGTCTGACCAATCCGAGACGCCCCACCCTGAATGATGTGATAGAAATTTACAGGTCTGCATTGTAAGTCTCTTTTCCGGGGAAGACTTCCGAAGTTTTTGGAACTTGGGAAGTCTTTATACAAATCGCTGTTGAAAATTGACAGGGATATAAAGGAGATACAGGATATAAAAATGTCAGCATATCCTGTACCTCCTGTATATCTCGGCACATCGAAAATCCGCAACAGTCCGTAAGTGCTGCCTTCAGCCTGCTCCTGTCAGAGCAGATGCTTAACCTCATAAGCGTTCGTTTAACGGAACGCGGAACTGCGAACAAATAATTTCATTTAATTTATAAGAGCGTATATAATCATACGCCCTGCGTTATGGATTTATGAAATTTGATTTCTGAAAAATTTATAGTTAGTAAGGAAGAGCAAAATGGCAGGGCAAATAAAAAAGATGATTAATAAAATCATCATTAAAAAATCCGGAGGAAGTCCGAGTTTAATTTACTCAACTAAAATTAAACTGCTTATGAAAGGCATTGATCCGAATACCTATAACGAGACATCAGAAGACGATCCGCTTGTATTGGAAAAGATAAAAAAAATTGCCGGCGAACTCGGAGTTGATCTTTGTTACAGATGAGCAAAAACAGAAACTTCTTATATTCAAACAGCATTAGACCTCTTTCAAAAGTCAAGTTTTATCCAATAAAATCAAGTGAGCAACTC
>DZCT01000576.1 GCA_022736535.1 Desulfatirhabdium butyrativorans
TGAGGTCTCCATTTCCGATAATTGATGATTGAAATCAAGCCGAAAATGGGAAGCATAAACAGCCCCCACATCTTTGTCATGTAGGACCACCATGTGAAAAAAGCGGCAAGTGTGAACCACAACGCATATTTCCGATTTTCAGATTCAATGCCCAAAAAGAAAAAGAGCATGGAGATAGCGGCATAGAAGGAAAAGGGAATGTCGTTGACAAACAGCGTGCTTGTCAGAACATCAAATGGGCAGACAGCCGCAAGTGCTGCCGCCATCCATCCTGCCCGTTCTGAAAATAGAGAACGACCCAAAAGATAAGTTAAAGGAATGCAACACACCGAGCTGAGAGTAATGGGCAAAATCCAAGTGACTTCGCTGACGCCGAACAGTTTCCAACATAAGAATATCGGCAGCCATAATCCGATACGGTAGTTATAGGCAAAGGGATGCCATTTGCCGGCGTCGAACATTCTGTAATATGACGAAAAAAAATTGGGATCATCGCCAAGCCCGTCGCCGCTGAAAAGATACAACCGCCATAACACGCCGAGAATTGACACGCATAAGACAATCAATGCCGGATGCTGCCACCAACTATATTTTTGAACTTGATTCATAATGTTTTATCAGGTGAAGTAGAATATTTTTTAGATAAAAAGGCTCGCTCCGCTTTTTTATGCCCGAAGAAAAAAGAATTATCGAATCATCACAGCCAAGCCCTCCAGCGCGAGATAATAGCCCTGCACGCCGAAGCCGGAAATCTGCGCTACGGCAATATCGGCAATCAGCGACTTGTGCCGGAAAGGTTCTCTTTTGTAGATATTCGAGAGATGAATTTCAATGACCGGCGCATCGAGAAGCAGCACAGCGTCCCGAATGGCAATGCTCGTGTGCGTGTAAGCCGCAGGATTGATGAGCAGCCCCGCGCAGTTTCCCATTGCCCCCTGAATTTTTTCCACAATCGCGCCTTCATAATTTGACTGAAATGTCTCCACGCAAAGCCCCAGTTTCTCGCCGAGGGCTTTCAGGTTTGCGTTGATTTCATCAAGCGTGGTGCTTCCGTATATCTCCGGCTCCCGTTTTCCCAGCATGTTCAGGTTCGGGCCGTGAACTGCCAGCACTCTTTTTTCTGTCATCGTTTCACCAGCAAATATCTTTTGTGTCATTATGTCATTTCGACCGAAGGGAGAAATCTGAGATTCCTCGCTGCGCTCGGAATGACGGGGGGAACGCTCGGAATGACAGGTCGAAATGATATCCTGCGACATCGCATGTTAAAAAATTTCTCGCAAAGGGCGCAAAGAACGCAAAGCAAAAGAAGCAAATCATCAAAGAATATTTCTCGCTACAAAGATAACGCATCTGCGATTGCTACAAAGATAACGCATCTGCGATGCTCTCTATTTCTCACTTCTCAATTCTTACTTCTCAATTCTTTTACTTTCCCATGAGTTTCCTGAACGCGCTTATCGTCTTTTTGTAGTCGCCGCTTCCGAAAATCGCCGAACCGGCCACAAACACATCTGCTCCCGCAAGCGAAACTTCCTGTACGGTTTTCTCATTCACGCCGCCGTCCACCTGAATCAGTGCGGAAAGCCCTCTTTCCCGGATAATCCGGCGCAGGGTTTTGATTTTGTCAAGGCTGTTCTCGATAAAAGACTGCCCGCCGAATCCCGGGTTCACGCTCATAATCAGAACAAAATCAACATATTCCAGAATCCATTCAAGGGAAGAAAGCGGCGTGGAGGGATTCAGCACCACGCCGGGGCGCACACCGGCTTCTTTTATCATCTGAACGGTTCTGTTCAAATGCACACAGGTTTCTACCTGAACGGAAATCAGATTCGCGCCGGCTTTTGCAAAATCTGTGATATAGCGATCCGGATGTTCAATCATCAGATGAACATCCAAAGGAAGCGATGTGGAGCGTTTTGCCGCTTCAACCACAATGGGGCCCATCGTGATATTCGGGACAAAATGCCCGTCCATGACATCAATGTGAATCCAGTCCGCGCCGGCAGCCTCGACTGCTTTGATTTCTTCTCCGAGTTTTGAAAAATCCGCCGACAATATGGACGGGGCGATGAATTTTGCCATTAATGAAAGTCTCCTTTTGATGTGATGCGTAGCTTTTTTTCCCACAGAGGGCACAGAGAAGAAAAGCCCACAGAGATCACAGAGATTTTAAAATAATTCTCTGTGATCTCTGTGGGAAAACTCTCTGTGATCTCTGTGGGAAAAAAATATACCTCACTTTTTCCTTTTTAAAAATCCGAAAGCTGAAACCCCTGCTGCCGGTTTTTTATCATCAGCTTTTTTGTTCCGTAAATAATATCTTCAATCCCGCAACGGTCAGTCAGATTCTCATCTTCATAAACAAAAATATTTATATTATCATTTTTCGGGATCAAAAGCCAGATTTCTTTGTCCGGTTTCACAAAATCATTGAAAAGTTCCTGGGAAAAGCCGAAAGTTTTGATTTCCACACGGACGCGGCGGTTCAGAAAACCGGATTCGGTTCGGTAACGAACAAGCGCGTCGCCTTTTTCGCCGTGCAAATCTTCCTTGCTGCCGGGTCTGCGGTTGATGAGCAGATTCACCCGCGTCCCTTCCGTCACCCGCTGCCCGAACCGCGGCTCCTGTTCAAGAATCACATTTCTGGGTCTGCTCACATAAATCA
>DZCT01000577.1 GCA_022736535.1 Desulfatirhabdium butyrativorans
GTTTTGCGCCGTTTCTGATAAGCGTTTGAAAGACCGCAGGGCAGAAATTGCACCCGCATGTCCGCCCAGTTCATAGACACGTCCCTGTAAGCTGCCGAATTCGTCCATGTATTCAAGTCCGTGGGTAAGTGGGAATTGAGAATTGAAAATTGAGAATTGAATACTTCTCACTTCTCACTTCTCACTTCTCAATTCTGAAAGGAATCCGAATGTTCAAGGTTGAACTGCGTCACATGCTGAAGATTTTTCGGATCAAATCCGTCGTATCGGATTTTCTGAATAAAACTGGCAAATTCGGCGGTTTCCTTTACTTTGGCGGAAAATGTATTCAGGGGATAATCTGCAACGATCCGTGCGCCTCTCTGAATGCTGCCGCTGTCGTCTCTGTAAAACTGGGAAAGCACCAAAATTCTGGTGCCGAGAAAAACCGCTTCTTCCAGATCATGGGTGACAAAAAAAATCGTCATGCCGTGCGCCTGCCAGAGTTCCAGAATCAGCACCTGCATGGCTTCCCTTGTGCCGGGGTCCAAGGCGCCGAAAGGCTCATCCATGAGCAGAATGCGGGGTTTCATAATGAGCGCCTGAGCAATTGCCACCCGCTGCTGCATTCCGCCTGACAACTGATGCGGATATTTTTCGGCATGTTCTGACAGTTGAACGCTTTCTAAATAATGCAGTGCTTCCTCACGGAATTTTTTTTTCGCAGAAAAGCTTTTCCAGAAAGGGAGGGGCAGCAATTTTCCGATTATTATATTTTCGAGAACGGTGAGATGCGGAAACAGCGAGTATCGCTGATATACGATTCCCCGCTCCGGCGAGGGCCGGGAAACCGGCTTGCCTTCTATAATGATTTTTCCCGAAGAGGCATTTTCCTGTCCCAGAATGAGCCGCAACAATGTAGATTTTCCGCAGCCGCTCGGACCCACCAGCGTGCAGAATTCGCCTTTGCTTACCGCAAGGTCTATATCTTCCAAAACAATTTTGCTGTTGTAAGCTTTTACGACATTTTCAATAAAAAGAATGTGGTTATGCTGCTGTTGCATGAATTTTTCTCTCTTTTTCCCTGTACATGAGCAACTCGGTTCAACAAACTGAGTTTCTTAAAGCAACTCAGTTTGTGATATACTGAAAAACGACTTTTTCATGTACTATGCGGCAACACCCTGTTCTGACAAGGGAATATTTATATGAAAATGCGTTCCCCGCCCCGGCTCGGAATCCGCTCTTATCATGCCTTTGTGCTGCCTGACAATCTTTTCGGAAAGAAAAAGCCCGATGCCCGTTCCTCTGACGGCTTTTGATGAGAAAAAAAGCGTGAAGATTTTTTCTTTTGTCTCCTGAGTCATACCGATGCCGTTGTCGCTGATTTCAAACACAATATCGTCTTTGTCCCGCCGGACGCCGAATGTGATCTGATGCGAGGGTTTTGACTTGTCTTCTGTACAGGCGTCAACCGCATTTTCAAGAATATTTACGATGGCGGAACGAAGCTGTTCCTCATCTGCGAAAAATAATTTCCGCTCTCCGGATTCAGGCGTTAACGATGACGCATCGAAATTTCTGACAAATTCGATGTGATGATTTCTCATCTTAGGCGCGACAACATCTGCCGTATCTTCGGCAAAATTCAGAATATCCAACTGCGCCCTGTTCAGTTCCCGTTCTTTTGCATAGTAGAGAATGTCAAGCACCATGGTCTTGATGCGTCCGACCATTATTTTTACAATTTCAAGCCCTTCGGAGACTTTGTTCGGATCATCTTTTGAAAAACCCGAATCCAGCAGATATACGCCCCCGTCCAGACCCGTGAGCATTCCTTTTATGCTGTGGGATACAGAACCGATCATCAGCCCAAGTGACGCCAAATGATCTTTTATATCCATCAGTTGTGAAATATCGGTGAACATGAGCAGTACCTGTGCGGCTGTTTCGCCGGTATCTCCCAAAGGCTTTGTCCAAAGCACCATGTTCCGCTGCTTTCCGTCTTTTCCGGTCAACTGCATTTCGGACTGATGCGACTGCCCGTCCTCAAAGGTTTTCGCCGCCGGACATGTCTCACAGGGCTTGTCTGTCTGTTTGAAAATTTTGTAGCAGTATAAACCGATTTCGCCGTCAAAATCTTCCCGAAACAGACGGTTGAAAGCCGTTACTTTTAAATCTTTGCTGAGGACAGCGACATAACAGGGCATCTGATCAAACAGTCGCTGATATTTCTCGGAAGAAGCCTGAACTGTTTGCTGCATTCTGCCCGCATCTGCCAGCTTTTCGGTTTTCTGCTGTATGAGACGTTCAAGATTTTCCGTATATGATTTCAACTGTTTTCGGAGGAGAATCCGCTCACGGGATTTCTGAAGCGCATTTTCCAGATGCGTGTCGTCAACCGGCTTGGTGATGAAATCCGTTGCCTCATATTTGAGGCTTTTGATTGCCAACTGCATGTCGCCGTGACCGGTTATCACAATGACTTCCGTATCAGGGTTCTCATGCTTGATTTTCCTGAGAACTTCGATGCCGTCCATGCCGGGCATTTTTATGTCGGTCAGCACGATTTCAGGCTGTTTTTCTTTGAAAATGCGGAGGGCTTCCTCGCCGTTTTCTGCGAAAAGTACGTGATAACCGCTGTCCGTCAGCGATATGCCCAGCACTTTCCGAATGCCTTCTTCATCATCCA
>DZCT01000578.1 GCA_022736535.1 Desulfatirhabdium butyrativorans
AAATTCGGACATGATGCAAGGAGCATAAAATGGAAGATGCGGTTTCTCTGCTTTTTTATATGATAACAGGTACAATCGGAACCGCGTATTTTATTTACGGTAAAAAAAAGAGCAATTTCACAGCCGTGATGTCAGGCATCGCTCTTTTTGTTTACCCTTATTTTATCACAAATACTTATGCGGTCATCGGCGTCGGGCTTGCGCTCATCGCATTGCCTTTTATTTTCAAAGAATAAAGAAAACCTGCTGATGTGAAAGACCTGCTGATGTGAAAGAAAGGAAACAAAATGAATCGTAAAATATATCTCATGCTTTTGGCAATATGCCTGCTTGCCGGATTCGGATGCAGGAACGGCGCTGTAAATCTCAAAATCCGCTATGACCGGGTTGAAGGACTGAAACAGGGCGACCGTGTTATTTTTGAACAAAATCAGGTCGGTATTGTGACCGGCATTGTTTATACCGCAGAAGGGCGTTATGAAGTTGATGCGGCGATTAAAGCGGAATTTGCAAATACTGCCACAGAACATTCCGAATTTTTTATTATTTCCGATCCGCAGGCAGGAGATAATAAAGCCGTAGAGATTATTCAGACGAGCAAAGGCGGAACGCCCTTGAAAGACGGCACGGTCATAGAGGGTTCAACTCAGACCTCCGCTGTTTTCAATCTGTTCAGAGACAAATTGAACAAAGGATTTGAAGAAGTCACTCAGCAGTTTAAGCAGTTTATGAAAGAGTTAAGCGGCGTCTCGGAGAGCGATGCCATCAAAAAATTGGAAGATGAACTGAACCGTCTCGGCGATGAGATAAAGAAATCCGGCAAATCTGTTCAGGAAAAGATACAGAAAGAAATCCTGCCTGATATTCAGAAAGAAATTGACAGACTCAGGCAGCAGCTTCAGAAATTCGGGCGGGAAGAAGAAGTCAGACCGCTGGAAAAAAAGATGGAGAAAATGAAAGAAATATAGACAAAGAAATCGGCAATGCCGATTAAGTGTGAAAATCAGATTTGACAACTTTTAAAAAGTTGTCAAATCTCTTCCAATCAAGCGACCTGTTTTTGCTGCCTGCCCGAATCCCATTCTTTTTACAATCAATTACAATCAGTTGACAAAAAAATAAAACAATCGGTTGACAAATGGATATAAAAAAGATAATTGTGTATCAGGCATCGGAGATAACAATTCAAAACTTATCTCAATGCTTACCGCCTGACAATGAAAGGAGGTGTGAAAATGTACAAGATTTATCTTATTGTTATGTCTCTTCTCTTTCGTCTCAAATCTGTTCCTTCTCTGAGTCTCTGTCAAAAATCCGAAATCTGAATTTGTTACGAATGCTTTGCAACAAAAGGAGCAACAAAATGAACGGCATGAAAAAATGTCAGCTTTTTGCTGTCATTGCAGTGGTTTGCTGGGGCTTAATCTTCCCGGCGGCGGCGATGGCGGACTCGATTGCGCCGACAGCATTTTCGGCTAAAATCAAAAAAGAGGGAAGCATATCTGTCAACAGAACCGTAACGGTGACCAGGGAAGTGACCTCTGCGAAAGCAGATGTTTTCTTCCTTTTTGACACCACCGGCAGCATGGAAGACCTGCTTGATTCTGCAAAAGAAAAGGCAGCGGAAATTCTCAACAATGCCTCGTCGCTGGGAGATGTGGCTTTCGGCGTGGGCTATTACGAAGATTTTCCCACCGGCGATTACGGCATATCAACGGATATAGCGTATCAGTTGGTCACGGATATTAGCAAAAACACAACGGCGGTTCGGAATGCCATCAATTCCCTTTCGCTGGGACACGGAAATGACTGGCCCGAAGCCAATCTCTACGCGCTCAGTCAGGTTGCGTCATCAACGGGCTGGCGGGAAGGCTCAACCCGGATTGTGATATGGATCGGCGATGCGGTCGGTCATGACGGAGATGCGGAACCTTCCTATCCGAGCCGCATCGGTCTTCAGGACGCCATTGCCGCGCTCAATGCAAAAAGCATTATTGTCGAAGCGGTAAATGTCAACCGTCTTTATCACAGGGGCTACTATTACAGCATGGATGAGGGCGGCGTGATTTATCCGCAACTGCACGGACAGGCAAGCGCCATCACAGCCGCAACCGGCGGCACTTTGTTTGACGGCTCAAATACGGGCGCAATTGTCAGCATCATCAGCAATGCGCTCAAAGACGCGTTTGCCTCATACAGCGAGGTCAAACTCTCTTTGTCCAAGACTTTCCCCGGTCTGGACGTCAGCATTTCGCCGGCGGCGATCACCGGCAGTTTTGACCGTTCTCAGGAGCGTTATTTTAATTTCAATATCACCTACACCGGCGTGGAAGTCGGAACTTATTCTTTTGATATTCTTGCCAAAATCAACGGCGGGCTTGTAGCCACGGCAAGCGATGTGATCGAAGTTGCGCTTCAGGACTGCAACGGCGCATGGAACGGCACGGCTTATACGGACAATTGCGGGCAGTGCGTGGGTGGAAACACCGGAAAAACAGCCTGCGTTCAGGACTGCAACGGCGTCTGGGGCGGTACGGCTTTTGTTGACAACTGCGGCGTCTGCGTGGGCGGAAACACCGGAAAAACGAACTGCGCCCAAGACTGCAACGGCGCATGGGGCGGTACGGCTTTTGTTGACAACTGCGGCGTCTGCGTGGGCGGAAACACCG
>DZCT01000111.1:0-1628 GCA_022736535.1 Desulfatirhabdium butyrativorans
GAGCGCAAAGTAATAGCAAAATTCGCTGTAAAAAACGGAGTTCTCTGTAAAACCGTTTTTCAGGCGGTTTAAGCGATTTGAAAAATCGCTTTACGATCTTTGAAAGCGAATTGGTATAAGAAAGATTTCTCGCTGCGCTCGAAATGACATTCCGGACACCCGAAATGACATTCCGACAGCTTTGCGGCCCAGTCTAAGATAGATGCGAGAGACTCAGCCGCTTATTTCCGAAAATGTCTAATGTTCAACGCAGTTTTTCAAAATGAGAATTGCTGCTCTTGATAATTCATTGCGGATATTTCGCAAATAAAGCTTGATATAAGAAAAAAATGTATTAACCTATATTAAGAATAGGAGTCAGGCAGTTGCCCTGTCTGAATAAAATGATAAATAAAAACGGTTTTGTGTTTGAAATTAATTTTATAAAAATATGCCGAGCCGAAAAGCCGGTCTCTTGACCTTTTTATTTAATTTTTGTTTAAATTGGCAATTGTTTAACTCATTAATATTAATTCGGATACAAATTGAAAAAATTCAGTTTGTAAAATCAGGAGGAGGAACACATGAAATTCAGTGCAAGAAACGTATTCCAAGGCAAAGTGGCATCTGTAAAAAAAGGTCCGGTGAACTCTGAGGTAACAATTAAGCTGCCGGGAGGATTGGAAATTGTCGCTACAGTAACAACTACGTCTGCGGAGAGTATGGGGCTGAAAGAAGGGTCCACTACGACCGCGCTGATTAAGGCAACCCATGTGATGCTTGTCTCGGAATAATACAGACCACCTGTACACGCTTGAAATCCGCTCACTGCCGCTTGCTGCGGCGGTTTCGGAATTTAACTGAGCCGCTCCATAGCGAGCGGACAACATATTCTCATCGGGAATTTTTTTAGTCCATGATATATAACAGCCTGAATCTGTCGCCGCTGTGGCTAACATTGAAAGTGGCGTCATTGGCAACGC
Organism: Desulfatirhabdium butyrativorans; assembly: GCA_022736535.1. GTDB lineage: Bacteria > Desulfobacterota > Desulfobacteria > Desulfobacterales > JAIFKL01 > JAIFKL01. Next base: position 963 of record DZCT01000111.1, read on the forward strand.
TCTGCGCCTTCTGCGCCGGGGTTTTGATCGCTTTTTTCATGTCTCGCGGCAGATTCGCAGGAAAGGACTGGATAGATTCCGCGCTGGCTTTGCCGATGGTGCTGCCGCCCACCGTTCTCGGATATTATCTCATTGTGATGATCGGGCGCAAAGGCTGGATCGGCGAATGGCTGTATGAAAGCTTCGGTATTTCTTTAATTTTCACATGGCAGGGTGCGGTGATTGCATCGGCGGTTGTCTCGTTGCCTTTGGTTTTCAAATCTGCACGGGCTGCGTTTGAGGGCGTGGATAAAAATCTTGAGAATGCCGCACGGACATTGGGTTCATCTGAAATTGCCGTATTTTTTCGGGTGTCGTTTCCTTTGGCGTGGCGGGGCATTCTGGCAGGAACTATGCTTGCCTTTGCCCGTGCAATGGGAGAGTTCGGCGCGACGCTCATGGTTGCGGGAAATCTTCCGGGCAAAACACAAACTCTTTCCATGGCGGTTTACGATGCGGTGCAGGCGGGAAATGACAGTCTGGCAACAACTCTGGTTGTAATTACGTCATCGGTATGTATCCTGATTCTTTATCTTTCGGGAAAAATATTGAAAGTGGAAAATTAGATATGAATGTCTCGGAAAGATGCAAAATTTTTTACAGTAAAGCGGGTTTTAAACCCGCTCT
>DZCT01000111.1:1728-12538 GCA_022736535.1 Desulfatirhabdium butyrativorans
GTAAAGCGGGTTTTAAACCCGCTCTACAGTGGACACGGAACGCGGATGGGAACGTAAGATTCCTCACTGCGTTCGGAATGACATATCACTGCGTTCGGAATGACATGAAAAGGAGACATTTTAACTCAGCATCTCAGATGCGAACTATTTATATTTATTCAGAGGAGGTTTTTATTTGTATGAAAAAACTTGTGGTTATTGCTCTGCTCATGATGGGACTCTTGACAGTGCAGACGGCTCAGGCAGAAGAAGAAATCATTGTCTCTGCTGCGGCAAGTCTCACCGGCGCGCTGACGGCTGCCGGACAAAAATTTGAACAGGCAAATCCTGAGATAAAAGTCGTATTTAATTTTGCCTCTTCGGGTTCTTTGCTTCAGCAGATGATTCAGGGCGCGCCGGTGGATGTTTTTGCTTCGGCAGACCAGAAATCAATGGATGATGCACAGGAAAAAAAGCTTATTTCGCCGGAGAGCCGGAAAAATTTTGTGCAAAATAAATTAGTATTGGCGGTGCCCGCGGATTCAAAGCTGAATATAAAAGAAATCGCTGACCTTGCGCTGCCGGAAGTCAAAAGAATTTCTCTGGGAAATCCCGAATCCGTGCCTGCGGGCAGATATGCCCGTGAATCCCTCACAAACTACGGCTTGTGGGAAAAGTTGGCGGATAAATTCATTTATGCAAATGCTGTGACTCAGGTTTTGGATTATCTGAGGCGCGGAGAAGTTGACGCGGGATTTGTTTTTCTTACCGACGCCAAAATCGCTCAGGACAAAGTGAAAGTCATCATGGAGGTCCCCAAACACAAAGCTGTTATTTACCCGATTGCGGTTCTGGATGCAAGCAAGAAAAAAGAATCGGCAAAGCGTTTTGTGGATTTTATCCTCAGCGACAAAGGGATGGAAATTTTTGTTCAGTTCGGCTTTGGCAAGCCTTAGAAATTGAAGTTCTGAGTTTCCCCGTTATCTCGTTCCCACGCTCTGCGTGGGAACGAGATATTCGTGTTTAAAACAGAGGTTTTGATATGTTTGAATTTGATTATCTGACCGATAGGAACGGTCGCCCTAAAGCTGTGGTAATTCCTATTGAAATTTGGAATAAACTTCTTCCGAAGGAAGACCGCAGCTTTGACGAACTGTCTGAAGTATTGGAAGATTACTATCTTGACAAGGCGATGGATGAAGGAAAAAAAACTCCGCTGCTGAATCGTAATGACGCATTGAAATTTTCAGAGGGAACTCGTCTAGACTTTTTGCCGTAAAACGCCCAAGCTGAAAATAGACGCAAATCGTTTTGCCGCGGAAACGGTTTGCAAAACCGTTTTACAGAAAGGGCAGATTTGACAATTTCAAGGGACTTATCCCTGTACCCGACCGATGCAGGTCAAAAGTCCAGACGAGTTCAGGAATAAGCGGGTCGGAAATTTATTACAGACAGGCTTTTTTAAGGGATATTAGGTTCTGTTGACATTTTATATAACCTTATGAATCTGTTCTCCCTCTCCCCTCCGGGGATAGGGGTTACTTCCCCTGACTCAAATATGGTGCGAGAGATAAAGTAAAGGCTATAGGGAATTTCAGACAAAAATGACTAATATGCAACATATATGTAATATTGCAAAAGTTTACAGAAAAGTAAGTATAAAAAATCAGCCGAGTGATTTTGCTTACTGGCAGAGCAGAACCTATGAGGAGCGGCTGGCTTGTTTGGAAGAAATCAGACAGGAATATCATGGATGGAAAGATAGTACTGAACAGAGACTTCAGAGAATTTATACAATCGTTAAACGACAATAAGGTACACTATCTCGTTATCGGAGGTTATGCCGTAGCACTTCACGGACATCCTCGTTATACCAAAGATATTGATATATGGCTCGGGCTGACAGCAGAGAATGCCGTCCGGACAGTTAAGGCGCTTGAGCAGTTCGGCTTCGGTTCGCTCGGGCTGCAGACCGAAGATTTTCTTGTTCCGGATCAGATAATCCAACTCGGCTACCCGCCCAACAGGATCGATCTGCTTACCTCTTTGGGAGATATGGATTTCCATGAATGTTATGATTCCCGATTGGAAATTATGATAAGCGGTATAAAGATAAATTTTATTGATCTGCCGAATCTGAGAAAAAGTAAAAAAATCGCAGGACGATATCAGGATTTGGCGGATTTGGAAAATCTGAGATAAGCAAGCCTAATGGATTGCAGTCATACGCAAGAAATAACGGGAGGAAGAAACCGTAGTAACGATTTGCAGCAGAACGATTAACTCCCCATAAAAAGCCGTAGGAGCGGCATATTTCGTGGTAAAATTTGTGTCCATTCGTGGCAAAAAAACACCGGACACGGAATGTTTTATTTTTAAGTAAATTTATGGAAATACGGGTCAGTATCAGAAAAAAACTTGTTTCACGCGGCAGAAGCTTCACATTAGAAAGCTCGTTCAGCTCGGAAGAAAAATTTGTCATTCTTTTCGGTCCCTCCGGCTCCGGCAAAACACTCACGGTAAAAGCCATCGCAGGGCTTGAAAAACCGGATTCCGGCAGAATTGCTGTCGGAAACCGTGTGCTTTTTGACTCGGAAAACAATATCAGCATTCCCGCCCGGCACCGGGACATCGGCTATGTGTTTCAGGATTATGCGCTGTTTCCGCATCTTACGGTCGCTGAAAACGTGGCTTTCGGGCTGCGGAAAAAATGGTGGCAGTGTCATTTGTCGAAAAAAGACAGAATCCTCGTCCAAGAATTTATGGATGTTTTTGAAATCAGATACTTGGCGCACAGCTTTCCTCGCGATATTTCCGGGGGGCAGCGTCAGCGGGTCGCGCTGGCGCGTGCGCTTATCCGCAATCCGAAACTCCTGCTGCTGGACGAGCCTTTTTCCGCGCTGGACCCTTTGCTCAGAGGAAAACTGAGAAGCGGTCTGTTGGAGATTCAATCCCGATTCTGCGTGCCGGTGGTGATGATTACCCACGATCCGGATGATATCAGCGCATTTGCAGAAACGCTGGTGGTTTATGAAGCCGGACAGGTTCGGCATGTCTGGCCCTTTTTCAAACAGCGTGAGGAAAATGAAAAATCTTTGGACGCTGTTTTATCCAAGCTGGAATTATTGCCTCATCATATTCCGTGAAGCAGGAAAAATTCGAGCGTTGTTTTTTTTCGCGCTTTCTTCTTTGCCACGAATGCACACGAATTTTTGCACGAACTGAAGCGCACGAATCTTTTTTCCGCATCTCTCGTTTTTCTCGTTCCCACGCTCCGCGTGGGAATGCAGAAACAATCCCGAATTTTCTCAGCTTTGTCGCTTCGCTTATATTACTGATGAATTACAACAAGCTGTACCGTATAAGCACCGATGCTGTTTGTTTTTGAACCCGGATGCGCTGTATCTCCGCCCGCGGCATCGCTGACCTCATAAATGCTGACAGCGCCTGTATTCGCAGCGCCGGAGAAAAGACAGTATTCTGTCTGTTTGTCCGACCAGTTGCTTATCAGAATCGCAATATCGCCTCCTGAAGATTTGCGTCCTCCCAGCACACTGAGTTCGGCTGTTCCCGAATGCCGAGCCGAAACAATATCCAGCTTATCCGTAAACTGACAAAGCATTGACCACAATCTGAAAGCATCGGCGACTTTTTTCGGCGTCCCGTCCGCCTTGAACAGTCCGTAAAATGTTGTCAGATTCATGGAAGTGTCATTGCCTCTGAAAAATGTTGACACATCAACGCCTTCATTCTGAAGCTCAATCCAAAACGCCGTATTGAGAGCCCCACCTTTTCCGCCGACTCGGAGCGCGACCGCTTCGGGGTCTGTATCGTTTGATTGTCCGATGTCCGTATTCCATTCCGTAATATGGCTTTCTGCCGAGTTATATCCGACGGTATCCAGCAGATTCCGGTAAAACCGCGCCGCATTCCGGTAATCTGCCGGCAGATTGGAATAGATATGCCATGACAGAAAATCCAAAGGCGCATCGTTGTTTTTCACATGGTCGAGAAACTGTCGGGAAAGCTGCTGACCTTTCGGAGTGAATGCCCCTGCCGGCGTCCACCCGGGACCGCCGATTTTCAGATCCGGGAATGCCGCTCTGAGCGACTTTGCGGTCTGCACATACAGATTGAAATAATCTGTCATCGTCAGCGGCTCGGGCCAGAAATGCTTGTTATCCGGCTCATTCCATATCTCGGCATATCGGAAATCACTTGTAAAACCGTTCCATAATCCCTGTCTGTAATGTCGGATCACCTGAACTGCCGCCTGAACCCAGTTGGACAGTTCCGAGGCATCCGGTCCTTTGACGTTGTTGTAACTGTCGCCCACACGGAAATACGGCTCGAATCCTGCATTGATGATCGCCTCAAACCGGATATCGCTGTCTGTGAAAAAGTAAGATGATTGCAGATTCGGGTCTTTGCTGCGATCCGGATAGATTTTCGACATATCCAAAGGATTGTAAAAATCATGCGTTCTCACCATATTTACACCGATCTCCTGATATTTTAAGGTCATATCCGGATTGCCCGGCTCGCCTGCCGGGTAAGGACCTGCATTGACGCCGAGAAGGGAGCGGACGGTTTTGCCCGGAATCGGGTCTTTGATTTCAATGCTCCATTCCGTTCCGCATCTGAGTTCTGCAACAATCTGTAATATATAAATAATTTCTTCAAGACCGATTTTCTGATCGCCGCTGGCATCGCTTTCTTTGTCAATACTGACGGAGTTCATAATATCCGAACACACCCGAAATCCGGCAACAGCGTCGTTCAGATCAACATATCCCGAACCGTCAATATCTCCGGGAAGTGCCGCAAAAATGCCGCTGTGAAAAAAAACAGCCGCCGACACTATCGCAAACAGAATCAGTTTATTGATTTTTTTCATAGTGTTACTCCTTTTTTCTCTTTTTAAAAGCAAAGTCACAGCAGAACAGTTTGTGCTGTAATAATTTATGATTTAATAATTATACAAACTTATCCTTTTTGTCAATCATATTTTTGGGAATATCTTATAATAATATGAGTTACGCAGTTGATGAAAAAATCCGAGCCGGGAGCGTCAGCGACCGGACAAATATCATCTTTTTCTTCCCTTCCCGCCCGCGGCTCGGAATGGCAGGTACAGGATTCATCGCCTCCTCCGCATCGCTGACAGAAAATAAAACCCGCCAAAAAATTAACACAATTCTAATATTAACCTAATAATCATCTAACAATTTGCAGTTAAATATAGTTTTCTTTATGGCAGCGCTTCAGAGCGATTCATCATAGAAAACATCAGTTGTCCGCAGATTTTCCGGAATAATTGCAACTGACAGGCGATAAATAAAAGAGGTTCGAGGCCAGGGGTTCGCCACCCCGAACCTCAAACCCCAAACCCCGAACCTCAATAAAATGGATGATAACAGCATGAAACCAGCAAAACCCCAGCCACGAATGGAATATATTTCACTCGTGCCTAAAAAGATACCGGAAGAAATTACCGCATCGGATAATGAAAATTTTCTGAAAGCAGTTTCCACAGACCTTGACGCCAAACAGAAAGCCCAGATCATCACACCTTCTCAGACCTTTCCGAAACAGGAAACCGTGATTGCCGTGCATTGGCATCCTGAATTTGTTCCCATGGAACTGATTGTCCGGCGCATCAACGCCATGTTTCCGAACAGAACCCATGAACTCATTATCCCCACCCAGCACAATCAGTTGGTGACTTATAAAGAATACACCGGCGTGGAAGTGGACTGTTATTCCAAAGGCTTCAATCAGAAAGTTCAGTTGCTGCTGCATTTTGAAAATTCAAAAGTGGAAAACGCCGCTGTTTTAAAAGAAATGCTGGAGCATACTTTCAAATATCGCTCCTCTCAGTTGCTTGATTTTATTCACACTGTCACAGAGCCGATGGAAGACCGGATTGAGGCGGCGGCAAAAGAAACCGGCGCAAACGATGCGCTCATTCATTTTGTCAGGGTCTATGTGAAAAAAGTGGAAATGCTTTTAGATCAACATGCCGCTATTGTTCCTGAGCAATCGGTCAAAAACAAACTGCTCCGCAATTTTTTCGACAGCCTGAGACCCGAATACGGAGATGCGCTGATTGACCGTTCCCAGATTTTTCTGAATGCGGTCAAGCTGATAGTCAAAGCCGAGTTTCCGCTGCATTATTTTTACAGGACTTCCGAAGTGATAGAAGAAGCCCGGAGCCTCGGCGCCGGCATTGTGATTCCGCATCCTGAGCAGTTCTGGCCCATTCTGCTGGCGGAATACGATGTGGACGGTTATGAAGTCTGGAATCCCCAGTCCCGGCGATATACGGAATTTTTAGTCTCGGTGCTGAACAAAAAGAACAGCCAGCTCGGACTGTCTCAGCGGAAACTGCTCGTATTTATGGGAGATGATACGCATCTGGGCGAAAAGACCCGGGACCCGGAAGTTCAGGACAAAGAGAAAAGCGACCGTGAAATCGGCCTTCAGCCCGCGTGGGATGATCTGAACATTCAGAAAACGCTTATTCTGGGAAATTTCGACAGGAAAAAAGTCATTGAAGAATATAAAAGCAGGCTCGGAAATTGAGAAGTAGGGTGGACTAAACGCAGTGTGTCCACCTTAGGAATTGAGAATTGAGAAATCAGCCCTGTCATTCCGAGCGCAGCGAGGAATCTTCAGGCGGGCAGGAAAAATCATTATGGCTAAAGATGAACAATTTGAATATGAATCCTTGCAGGATAATGAGAGCATCGGCAAATATCTGCAAGCCCTGATTGAGGGATTTGAAAAAAACAAAATCACCTTCAGTTCCGAAAACAACTCGGTCGTTCTTTATCCGAACACGCTGCTTCAGTTTGCCGTGACTGTCCGAAAAAAAGATAACAAAAACAAGCTTTCCATAAAAATTTCATGGAAAGATTCCAAAAAAAAGGAAGCCGGCGAAAAAATATTCATCGGTTCATAAGTGTTTGCTATGCTTGAGAGCATCATTGAAAATTCCAAATTTCTTGTGATCGAAACAGAGAATCAGGTGAAGCTCACTTACGGGCTTCTGAATGACTTCAATGAAAAGCTTTTGGAGAAAATTGCTTCAAAAGATGACTACATTGATAATTTAAAGACAACGGTGGAAAACCGTTGTTTTTCAAGAATCTACAATGCCAATATAGGTGAGAAAGAAATCAACGACATCAGAGCCGTTCATATTATCTGCGTGAATCTGGAGCGCATTGCCGACTACTGCGTGAACATTGCCCGACAACTGCATTATCTGACAGAAAGTTCCTTTATCCATCAATATGACTACAAAGGCATGTGCGCCCTGATTCAGAAAGGTTTGTCCAAAATCACAAGGGTTTTTGACAGAAAAGACCTTTCCGGCGCTTTGGAAATATGCCGGAGCGAATTTTATTTGGACATGCTGTATAAGAAAAATTTTGATCAGATCATGCAGGAACTGCGGCTCGGAAATCAGGTTGAGAATCTGATCACCGTCATCTTTATTTTCCGCTATTTAGAACGCATCGGGGACTCGCTGCTCAACATCGGCGAAGCCCTGATTTTTGCCATTATCGGCGACAGAATCAAAATCCGGCAGTTTGAGGCTCTGGAAAAAACGCTGTCCGAATCCGGTTTTGCCGGAACGCTTTCAGATATTGATTTCAGTTCGATATGGGGGTCCCGCTCCGGGTGCAGAATCGGCAAAGTCGGGAACAAAAGCCCTTCGGGTTTCAAGTCTCAGGGAATTTTCAAAGAGGGCGCGGTCAAAAAAATTAAGCAGGAGCAGGAAAATATCAGCCGCTGGGAAGAGATATTTCCGGGGCTTGTCCCGAAAGTTTTCGGCTATTACGAGAAAGTGGACTCAGCCTCCCTCCTGATTGAATTTCTGCCCGGCTGCACGCTGGATCAGATTGTTCTGACCGAAAGCAACGAAATGGTTCAGAATGTCATTTTTATTTTTGAGCAGACGCTCGCAGAGATATGGGAATCCACCATAGAGGCGGGACCTTTTCAGACAGATTATATGAAGCAGTTGAGGGCTCGGTTAGATGCGGTCCGTCAGGTTCACCCTCATTTTTACAGAATTGAAAAACGTATCGGAAATCTTTCCATTCCTTCTTCAAAAGAACTGATTGAAGCCTGCGAACAGATTGAAACACAGCTTGCCGCGCCTTTTACCGTGTTTATTCACGGAGATTTCAATACCAACAATATCGTTTACAATCACGAAGAACAGAAAGTGAATTATATTGACCTGTACCGCTCGAAGCGGGCGGATTATGTTCAGGACGCCTCGGTTTTTCTGATTTCCAACTTCAGACTTCCGGTGTTTGAGCCGAAGCTGAGGAAACGCATCAACGATGTGATTCAGCACTTTCTTGAATACTTTTCGGCTTTTGCAGAAAAACAGAATGACAACACATACCAGATTCGGATGGCGCTGGCATTGGCAAGGTCTTATTACACCTCCAGCCGTTTTGAACTGAACTACATTTTTGCAAAAGAGATGTTTTTAATGTCCCATTTTCTGATGGAAAGAATTGTCGCTCATAACGGGAAACCTTGGGAAACCTTCAAGCTTCCTGCGGAAATACTTTTTTATTGAGGTTCGGGGTGAGAGGTGAGGGGTCAGAGGCTTTTCGCCCACCCCTGACCTCGAACCTTGAACCTCTCACCTCTCACCTCACTTGGAGACAAAAAAAATGCCCAAAATCGGCGTTATCGGCGTACCGGGGGGCTGGTCCTCGGAATCGCTGGCAGATACCGTAGCTGAAATGACCGGCTACCGGCTGCTGATTCATCCGGCAAAAATATGCCTGAATCTTTCCGAAAAAACAGCATGGCATGAAGACATAAATCTCTGCGAATTGGACGCGCTGATGATTAAAAAAGTCGGCGCGAGGTATTCTCCAGATTTGCTGGATCGGCTTGAAATTCTCAGGTTTTTATATGAAAAAGGGATAAAAATTTTTTCTTCGCCCCTGAATATCATGCGGGTCTTGGACCGGCTCAGTTGCACAGTCTCTTTGCAGGCAAACGAAATTCCTATGCCGCCGACGACTATCACGGAAGATGTCAGCGCTGCCCTGAGAACGGTGGAAGCTTACGGACAGGCGGTTTTCAAGCCTCTTTACACTTCCAAAGCCCGTGGGATGATTGTCATCAAATCGGGCCCGGTCGCCCGAAAAGAAATTGAGAATTTCAAACAGACCAATTCGATTCTGTATATTCAGAAACGCATTAATCACCGGGGCAAAGATTTGGGCGTGGTTTTTCTGGGCGGAGAATACCTGACCACCTACGCACGTTGCAACGACAAGCTTTCATGGAATACAACCACCAGAAACGGCGGCAAATATGAGCCTTACACGCCTTCGGAAGAAACCGTGGCGGTTGCCCGCAAAGCCCAGGACCTTTTCGGTCTGGATTTCACCTGCGTGGATGTCGCAGAAACAGACGAAGGACCGATGGTATTTGAAGTTTCCGCATTCGGCGGATTTCGGGGAATCCAGACAGCCAGCGGCATGGATGCTGCCCGGCTTTACGTTGAATATGTCTTGAAGAGGCTGAATTTATGAATTATCCTTATCGTATCAGCGAAAATCACATCCTGAAGCAACTGAGAGAAAACTGTCCCGCCGAATACAGAATCAATCTGCGTTTCGGCGACTGCCGCATAGAGGTTGCTGTCAGCGAAAAAGCAATTGACCAGGGGCTGAAAGCCTATTTCAAGCCGTTTGCAGATGTTCCGGGAAAAGCCGACATCCGTATCAGCGTGCATGAGACATCGCCTGAACAGTTGAAATTTTTTGACGAACTTGATTTCCAAATCAAAGAACCTGACCCCGGCAAAAGCAAAATCAAGGAAGAATATGCGGATGTTGAACAGTACCGCATTGTACGCAAACGCTTGACAGGCATGGTGTTTGTTTTCGGCAGAGACATTCATGTCGTAGCGGGTCCCTGTCTTTGCAATCTCAATCAGGTGGTGAATTTTATCAACAACCGCTATATTGAATGGAAACTGTGCCGGGGATGTCTGCTCGGTCACGCGGCAGGCGTGATGTTCAAGGGCAAAGGGCTTGCGCTGGCAGGTTTTTCCGGCGCGGGAAAATCCACGCTCGCCCTGCATCTGATGAACCGGGGCGCTGTTTTTGTCAGCAATGACCGGCTGATGATTGAAAAAAACGGGAAAGGGCTTCTGATGCACGGCGTGGCAAAACTGCCGAGAATCAATCCGGGAACCGCTTTGAACAATCCTAATCTGACGGACATTGTGCCGACTGAAGACAAAGCCCGTTTTTCCGGGCTTTCGGGTGAAGAATTGTGGCAGTTGGAACATAAATATGATGTGCCGGTTGACGAGTGTTTCGGTGCCGAGCGATTTGTACTGAGCGCACAGATGCAGGGTCTGGTGATTCTGAACTGGCAGAGAGGAGAAGGAGAAATTCTTGTCCGTGAAGTTGATCCTTCGGAAAGACAGGATTTGCTGCCCGCGTTTATGAAATCGGTGGGGCTGTTTTTTTCGCCGGATGAGAAATGCGCCATGCCGGAGCCGACAATAAAAAATTATGCCGATTATCTTTCATTGTGCAGCGTCATGGAAATCACCGGCATGACGGATTTTGAAGCCGCGGCAGATGCCTGCGTCTCGTTTCTCGGCAAATAGAAGCAGAATTCAGCTTGCATAAAGTTTCTCGCAAAGATCGCAAAGAACGCAAAGAATAATGTGAAATCCGAAATGTAGGTTGGGGTGAGCCTGCGAACCCCAACACCTGCCGGATGATGTCTGCAAACCGGATGATGTCGGGGTTCGCAGGCTCACCCCGAC
>DZCT01000112.1 GCA_022736535.1 Desulfatirhabdium butyrativorans
GCGTTGCGGTAACCAATCAGCAGGGCAAATATGTGATAAAAGGACTCAAGCCCGCAGATGAAAGCGGCAATGTCATCAGCGATTACGTGATAAGCGTGTATGCAAACAAATATCCGCCCATGTCCAAAGGTGCTAGAAAAACAGGCGATGTGGTGGATTTCCTCCTCAGCAACGGTCCCGAGAATGAGATTTCCGGCACGGTCACGGGTTATCAGGGTGAACTGCTTGAAGGCATTGACTTTTCGGCTGAAATTTTTGTCCGTGGCGGAAACTATGTCAAAGTTATAAATGTAAACGATGACGGAACATTCAAGTTTACGGGTTTGGAAGCGTCAAAGCTCTATCAGCTCAAATTCACCGCGTTCAAAGAAGATGAAATGCTTCTCATGCAGTGGGCGGCTGACAGCGGCTCGGCGGACTACGACATCGGCATTGAAGACGAAGAAGACCCTTATCAGACGCCGCCGAGCGCGAAAGCTTATCCGACAAATACCGCTGTTCACTTCAGGTTCGGCAGATCCGTGGAGCAGAGTGAGACGAGATATACGAGATATCCTAAGCCCGGCTCGGTGAGCGAACTGCGTTCCACGAGCCATGTATTAAGAGACGATGCGGAGCGCCTGCCGTCAGCTATTGCAAGCCCCACGCACAACGCGGTATCCAACAATCCTTACATCACTGTGACATGGGAGTCTTCCGGATCCGGTTATGACGAAAGCTACTACTATGAATTCAATCAGATAGCAGACCATGAAATCACCATGCGGAATGCGCCCCGGATGCTGCCGGTGATGACAAAAAAAGTCACCAGCCCTGAACTCACGGGCGATGACGTGCTGTACTATTTTCATGTCGCGGCTGTGGACGACCGAGGCAAAATCGGTCCTACTGCCAGCCGTGAATTTCGCATTGATACGGTTGCGCCTTCCAACGGAACCGTGCTTGCGCCTTCCGTGTCCTCGGGCGATATTGTCACGCTGACCCTCGGCGCTACGGGCGTCAAAGAAATGTATATCAGCAACACGAACTACGGGCAGGGGGGCGAATGGGAAACACGAGTCAAGGAAAAGCAGTGGAAACTGAGCGATGGAGAAGGGAGAAAAGAAGTCTATGTTCAGTTCAGAGATGAAGCTCAAAATGTGGCGAATTATCTTGTCTCAGTGGAGAAATCCGGCGAAAAACAGGATATTGTCATAGAAAATCAGCAATTTTCCGTTGACGAAAACAGCAGCAGCGGAACATCTGTGGGGAAAGTCATTGCGAGCGGAGGCTCGGGGGCATTGAGTTATGCTATTACTCAGGGCAATACCGAAAGCGTTTTTGCCATTGACAGCGGCGCCGGCGAGATAACCGTCAAAAACGGCTCGCGATTGGATTATGAAAACATCTCAGAGTATCTTCTCACGGTGACAGTCTCTGACGGCGAATCCGAAGCCGGCGCGGTCATCACGGTCAGCGTCAATGATGTGAATGAAGACATTCCGAATACTGCTCCGGAGATGGAGGATCAGACCTTTTCTATAGCAGAAAACAGCCCTAAAGGAACGCTTGCGGGCAAGGTATCCTCGAAAGATGCGGAGTCGGATGACTTGGAATACAGCATCAGTGAAGGCAATACAGACAATGCCTTTGCCATTGACTCAGCAACCGGGGAGATAACGGTCGCGGACGGCAGCCGTTTGGACTATGAGGCAAATAAGCAGTACAGCCTTACTGTGAAAGTCTCCGACGGCGAATATGAGTCCACAGCCGTCATAACGATTAATATTGAAGATGTGAATGAAGATACGCCGAATGCGGCACCGGAGATAGAAGATCAGACATTTTCCATTCCCGAAAACAGCCCCGAAGGAACGCTTGTCGGCAAAGTAACCGCTAAAGATTCGGACGGAGACGAATTGGCTTACACCGTCACCGGAGGCAATCCGGACAATGCTTTTGCCCTTTACAGCGAGACAGGTGAGATAAGAGTCAAGAATGCGGGTGTTTTAGATTATGAAAAAACAAAGAGTTACACGCTGATGGTTCAGGTGTGGGACGGCAGAGAGGGCGCGGAGGCTGCGGTGACGGTGAACATCACCGATGTGGATGAAAGCAAACTGGCGATAAAAGATCAGACATTTTCGGTGGATGAGAACAGCGCAGCCGGAACTGAGATCGGAACAGTTGCCGCAAGCGGTCCCGGTGACATTACTTTCCGCATTACCGCAGGCAACAGCGATGAGACATTTGCTATTGACTCACAGAGCGGCAAACTTACGGTCAGGAACAGCGGTAACTTGGACTATGAGACAAAGAAAAGTTATATACTGACGGTCGAAGTTTCCGACGGCGCTGATACGGTTACAGCCGAGATTACCGTGAATATCAATGATGTATCTGAAGTAAAACTTGAAGTAAAACCGCAGACCTTTTCGCTGGATGAAAACAGCCCGGATGGCGCATCTGTCGGCGTAGCAGCCGTGAACAATCCGAATGGCGGATCGCTGACGTTCCGCATCACCGGCGGCAACACGGACAATGCCTTTGCCATAGACAGCGAGACCGGCGAAATCACTGTCTCGGACGGAAAGCAGTTGGACTATGAGACAACAGCGAGCTATTCACTCACGATTGAGGTTTCGGACGGCGCAGACACGGCTTCGGGAAGTATTACCGTCAAGTTGAACGACCTGAATGAAAACAAGCCTATAGCTGAAGATCAGACTTTTTCGGTCGAGGAGAACAGCGCCAAAGGCGCAGTTGTCGGGACAGTCGCCGCGAGTGATCCGGATGCGGAAGATGTGCTGACCTACAAAATCACTTCAGGGAACACGAACAGCGCGTTTGCCATAAACAGCGAGACCGGCGAAATCACCGTCAACAACGGGAGCGAACTGGATTATGAAACCGCCGCGAGTTATCTGCTGACCGTGGAAATCTCAGACGGCGCGAACACCGTGAACGCAAAGATTACGATAAACATCAATGATGTGGACGAAAGCAGGCTTACGGTAAAAGATCAGAGCTTTTCAATAGATGAGAACAGCGCCAAAGGCTCGGCTGTCGGGACAGTCGTGGCGAGCGGTCCCTCAGACACGCTGACATACCGCATCGTTGAAGGCAATACGGACAATGCCTTTGCGCTTAACAGCGGCACCGGACAAATCACTGTTGCCCACGGCAGTCAGTTGGACTATGAGACAAACCTGAGTTATACACTCAAGGTGGAAGTTTCCGACGGCGCGGATACCGTATCCGCAACCATCACCATAAACCTGAATGACCTGAATGAAGAAAAACTTACCGTAAAAAATCAGTCATTTTCCATTCATGATGAACTGTCGGACGGCGATGTGGTCGCAAAGATTGTGGCAAGCGGTCCCTCGGAGGAACTGAGCTATCGTATCTTATCGGGCAATGAAGACAATGTTTTTGAAATTGACGGCAAAACCGGCGAAATTACCGTTGCGGACAGCAGCAAACTGAGTCATGAAACCGCGCCGGTTTATACGCTTGTTGTTGAAGTTTCTGACGGAGAAGAAACCGTAAAAGCAACGATCACGATCAATGTAGGCAAAGCAGACGCGCTGATAAACAACCAGACCTTTTCCATAGAAGAAAACAGCCCGGACGGTACTTCGGTGGGAACTGTAGCCGTAGAAAAAGATGATCCGGAAGTGAAGCTGACTTTCCGCATCACGGAGGGAAATACAGATGAGACATTTGCGATCAACAGCAAAACCGGAGAAATCACGGTTGCGGACGGCAGCAAATTGGATTATGAAACCACGCCGGTTTATAAGCTTATGGTCGAAGTGTCAGACGGAGAAAAGAGTGAATCTGCTGCAATGACTGTCAATGTCACGGATGTGGAAGAAGACAAACTCGTGCTGGAAGATCAGACATTTTCCGTGAATGAAGAGAGTCAGAACGGAACGCTTGTCGGCAAGGTAAAAGCAGGCGGTACCGCGGAGATTTCCTATCGTATTACTAACGGAAACACGGATGACGCGTTTGCCATGAACAGCAAAACCGGAGAGATTACCGTAAATGACTCAGAGCTTATAAATACTGAAACCACGCCGGTTTATAAGATCACGGTTGAAGTTTCCGATGGGACAGAGAGTAAAACCGCAACCATCACGATAAACGTCATCAAGAAGCATGAAGTTGTTGTGACGGAATGGAAATGGCAGAATCCGATTCCTACCGGAAATATGCTCGCGAGTATTTTGCCCGTCTCGGATTCGGAATTTTTCGCGGTGGGAGAAGCCGGCGTCATTCTCTATTTTGACGGGGCAGACTGGCACATGATGAGCAGCGGAACAGCCGATAACATCAAAGCAATATGGGGAAAATCCCGCTCGGAGATATTTGCGGCGGGAGATGCGGGTGTCATTCTCCGCTTTGACGGCGCAAACTGGAGCATGATGAACAGCGGCACGTCGAGAAATCTCAGGTGTCTGTGGGGCAGAGAAGCAAAAGGCGGAGGCTTGGAACTGTTCGCAGCCGGAGACGCGGGGACCATTCTGCATTATGACGGCTCGGTGTGGACAGCGATGAAAAGCGGCGTAGAGAATTGTCTCTACGGCATTTGGGGCGACGCTGAATCGCTTTTTGTCGTGGGAGATGAAGGCGTCATGCTGCAATATGACGGTGCAAACTGGCGTGAGACAAACAGCGGCGTGAGTGAAACGCTCAGAGGACTATGGGGAAACTTTGCTGTCGGCGACTTGGGAACGATTCTGCGTTATGACGGCGCGGGCTGGATAGCGATAGATAGCGGAATAGATGAGAATCTCTACAGCGTGTGGGGAAATTCCGAGTCGGATGTCTTTGCCGCGGGCGAATACGGTACGATGTTACACTATGACGGAGACAAATGGCATGAGACAAACATCGGAACGTCCGAATGGCTTTACAGCGTTCGGGGCGGCTTCGCCGCAGGCAACAACGGCGTGATTCTTCGCTACGATGGCACGGTTTGGCGTAAGATAAGCAGCGGAAATTATGAATGGCTGAAAAGCATCTGGGGACGCTCCGAGTCGGATATGTTTGCCGTGGGCGGCGGATTTGACTATGATACCTCATCGTACTACACCGCAATTCTGCATAATGACGGAACCGGCTGGAAGAAAATGGAAACTGATACGACTGAATTTCTCTATGGAATATGGGAAGACTTTGCTGTCGGCTGGAGCGGAGTGATTCTGCGTTATGACGGCACAAGATGGCGCAAGATGAACAGTGAGACATCTGAAAATCTCTACGGTATCTGGGGAAACATCCCCCTTAATCCCCCCTCAAGGGGAGATGTCTTTGCTGTGGGAGACAACGGAACGATTCTGCATTATGACGGAACTGACTGGCGCGGCATGAACAGCGAGACATCTGAAAATCTCTATGGTATCTGTGGGTTGTCCGAATCGGATATTTTCGCCGTAGGAGATAAGGGAGCAATACTGCACTATGACGGCTCGGAATGGGTAGTAATGCGAAGCGGTACATCGGATTGTCTCTACAGTGTATGGGGGAGTTCGGGTTCAAATGTCTTTGCCGCGGGAGACAAAGGAACAATCCTTCACTACAACGGTGCGGAATGGGCAACGATGCGGAGCGGCAAATCGGAAGCCTTTAAAGATGTATGGGGACAAAGCGCTGATTCCGTGTTCGCAGTGGGAGACAACGGGATCATCTTTCACTACAACGGCGTATCGTGGACAAAGAAAAACAGCGGCACACACAAATATCTCAAGGCTGTTTGGGGAATTGAGGATACGGTATTTGTTGTGGGAGATAACGGTACCATATTGGAAACAGGGTTTTAATTTAAGCCACGAATGGACACGAATTTCTCACGGATAGAAAGAACACGAATTTTCGTTCCCACGCAGAGCGTGGGAACGAGAGTTATATTAACACTCATATTTAAGGAAATTCATTATGATAAGAAAACTATTTATCTATTCAACTATCTTTGTTTTCTGTTTTCTGTCAATCGGTTATGCTCAGGTCGTCTTAGACGGTTCTATGGGGTCTGCGGGTCAGTTGAAGGGACCCGACTATGCGATTAAAGCCGGATACGGACAGCAGGCAGGCGCAAATCTCTTTCACAGCTTTCAGCAGTTCAATATCAACACAAGTGAAAGCGCAACTTTCAGCGGACCCGAGTCGGTTCAAAATATCATCAGCCGCGTCACCGGCGGAAAGTCCTCATGGATTGACGGCAGAATTTTTTCCACGATTGCCGGCGCGAATATGTATTTCCTGAATCCGGCAGGTGTGATGTTCGGCGCAAATGCCTCATTAGACATCGGCGGCAGTTTTCATGTCAGCACCGCAGATTATCTGCGGCTGGGAAAAAATGAGCGATTCTACGCCGCGCCTGCCGCGGGTGAAGTCCTTTCGACGGCATCGCCGACCGCGTTCGGTTTTCTGAGCGACAAACCCGCGGGCATCACGTTTGAAGGCAAGGAAATCAATGCCTCAGAATGGGATGGAAATCATCCTACAGGTCTGGCTGTTCTGCAGGGAGAAACTATCTCCGTCATCGGCGGAGACATTGAACTATCGGGAATATATTATAAAAAAGACCTCGGAGAAGGAAACACGGAAGATGTCGCGACCGGCACTCTCGCCGCGCCTGAAGGACGGATAAATATTGCAAGCGTTGTCTCGCCGGGTGAAGTCATTCCGACAGCCGATGATGTGGAGACAACTTCGGCAAAAACAGGAGACATTCAACTTGAACATGCTCTTCTCAGCGTGGGCGGAGAAGGCGCGGGGAGCGTTTTTATCCGTGGCGGACAATTTGTTTCAGATAACAGCAAGATAGAAGCTGATACAAAAGACAAGGACGGCGGCGTGACCGACATCCGTGCTGATACGATTTCTCTCGCCTACACAGACATTTTCAACAATGCAGACGGCATCGGAAAGGGCGGAGAGATAAAGCTCATCGGCGCGGAATCCGTGAGTATTTCCGACCTGAGCCGAGTCTTTGCCGATGCGTGGGACGCGGGAGACGCGGGAGACATTTCGATTGAGACAAAGAATCTCTCCGTCTCAAACGTGGGCGTGGTTTCCAGCGATACCTACGGAACCGGCAGGGGCGGAAATATCACATTGCGCGCTTCGGAATCTGTCCGCATTTCCGACCCGCAAAGCAAAGTTTTTGCCAACGCGATGGGCGAAGACGCTGACGCGGGAGACGGCGGAACGATTCTGATTGAAACGCCGAATTTCTCTCTGCTCAACAAGGGAAATATCTCCAGCGACACCTACGAGGGCGGCGGTGACGGCGGACGCATCAGCATTTCCGGCATGGACGGGGGCTTGGCGGATTCGGTAGAGATTTCCGACAGCCAGATTTTGTCCGGCACAAGATGGGGAGTTGACGCAGACGCGGGCGTGGGCGGAACCGTGGAAATCAACTCGAAAAATGTCTCTTTCACTCAGGGCGGACGCATCGGCAGCGAGTCAGACGGGAGCGGAAAAGGCGGCAATGTCAGCATCTACGCCTCTGAGTCTTTGCTCTTTTCCGGCGCAAACGAAGAAGGAAAAAACAGCAAAGTCTATACCTCCGCATTGAGCAAAGATGACTACGCGGGAGACGCGGGAGACATTTCCATCCGAGGCGGGCATGTCATGTTCAAATCAGGGGGCGGCGTCACGGCAAGCACACAGGGACCGGGCAACGCGGGCGTTATAGGCATCAATGCAGATAAGATTGAACTCGACACAAAAGCTTCAATCTCTTCAGCCAGCGAGACCCAAGGCAAGGGCGGCGACGCCGGCTCCATCAGCATATTTGCAAGAGATTTTATCCGATTAAGCAATGAAAGTTCTGTCACAACTTCAACATGGGGGCAGGGCGCGGCAGGAGACATCAGCGTAAAAGCGCCCCGTCTTGATCTTGAAAGCAGGTCATTTGTCTCATCGGAAAGCCTGTCTGAAGAAGAGGGCGGACCTGCCGGTAGTATTACTTTTGAAGGCAGTTCCATCAATATCTCCGGTGACAGCGCCATAACCACCGAGGCCCTGGGCGCAGGCGGGGGCAAAATATTCTTAAATTCTGAGAAAACCATCTATCTGCTGAACGGCAAAATCACCAGCAGCGTGAAAATCGGCGAGGGCCAAGGCGGTGATGTCACCATCGGCACGCCGGGTGCGACAGGCGCAAAGTCAGAATTTATTATTATGAATGGGAGTTATATTCAGGCAAATGCGGATTTGGGTGACGGCGGGGCAATCTTTATCCATACCGATAACTACATGATATCCACCGGCAGCGCAACGACCGCGACCTCAAGACGGGGCAATGACGGCACCGTGACGATTGAGGCGCCGAATACGGATATGAGCGGCGATCTTACAGTGTTATCAAACAATTATATTGACGCCACCCGCTGGATGCAAACGCCCTGCGCGGCAAGGTCTGCGGAAAGCATCAGCCGTTTTGTGCTGACCGGACGGGACGCTGCCGGCTTTTGTTTTGATGACTGGCAGCCGAGTCTGCCCTTGTGGAGCGAGAAGCGAGAAAGTGAGAAATGAAAAATTGAGAAGTGAGAAATAAATACTTCTCACTTCTCACTTCTCACTACAGGAAGGACAGTCCTCATTCCGATGCACGCTGAATTCGGAAAAGCTCATTTCAAGCAAATCCATGAAAAGCAGTCTGCCCACGAGCAAATTGCCTTTTCCAAGTATGTATTTCAAGGCTTCGGCTGCCTGAATCATACCGATAATACCCGGAGATACGCCTATCACGCCGACCGGCGCATCAGGCGATGACTTGTCGCCGGGCAATGAGGGATACAGGCAGCGATAACAAGGTCCCTGACCGGGAACAAAAGTCATTGCCTGTCCTTCAAAACCATAGACTGCCCCGTGAACCCAAGGCTTTCCTGTCTGAATGCAGGCGTCGTTGAGCGCGAAGCGGGTCATGTAGTTATCCGAGCAATCCACCGCAAGATCATAATCTCCGAGAATCCGAATTAACTCATCTCGCGTCTGAAACCGCTTAGGATAAGCTTTGATCTGAATTTCAGGATTAAATCTTTCCAGCGACGACTTTGCCGAAACCGCTTTCAGCATGGAAATCCGCCCCGGATCATGCAGGATTTGCCGGTTCAGATTGCTCATCTCCACCCGGTCGTCATCTGCAATGCCGATGTTCCCGATGCCGGCTGCCGCGAGATAAAACGCCGCAGAAGAAGCCAATCCTCCCGCGCCGATGAGCAGTATTTTGGCGTTCCGGATTTTCTCCTGCCCCTGTTCCTGTATTTCGGGAATTGCTATCTGCCTTTTGTATCTTTCAAAGCTTTCCCTGTCAATATGAGACATTATTGCTCAATTCCTCTGAAAATGGCGTCTTCATCTTCAAACATTCTTCTGAATTTCTCTTTTGCATATAGACGGAATTGTTCAGCCTGTTCCGCACTCATGCCTCTGCCTTTTATCCATTTTTCAAGCAGATGCCCCCCGGGCAGCCATCTTTCCATTGTCTCCCTTTCATAAGCCCATGCCTTGTCTTCAATGCCGAGAGAAGCGAGAATTTCCCATATCTCATCTCGTTGCCTCAGATCGCAATAGACGCACATCACGCATTCACCCAACTCAAATTCTTCTATGATCTCACGATCATATTTAGCGGCAGGTATCTTTTTTGCTTCGATAAAAGGGTCTAATTTTTCGGCAAGTTTGCCCAATTCTTCCGGAGACCCGAAAATGAGCCATTTTCCCCAATTTTGGAGATATTCCCTGTTGGTGAGCGGCTTTCCTTTATAATTGATATAGTTGTACTCGCCGTTTACATGATCTTTGGGAAATACAAAGATAAAATGAGATGTCGGGTTATTCACTATCATCTGTTCTTTATTCTCCTTTTGTAATACCAATTCGCTGTCAAAAACAGTGTTCTCCGTAAAACCGCTTTTCAAGCGATTTGAAAAATCGCTTTACGATCTGAAAAGCAGACGGCGGGGGCGTAACCCCGCCCTACCCCGGTGCGCTGCCGGCAGTTCCTCGTCAGCCTGCGGCGGCTGCCGGAATAATATTCACCTGATCGTTTTCTTTGAGAGGCGTTCTGAATCCTTCGACATAGCGGATATTGTCGCCGTTTACATAAATATTGATGCTGTCGGCGATCTCAAAGGACTCATCGCACAAGACCTTTTTGATGCCGGGAAATTTCGCATCCAGCGCCTCAATCAGCGATGCCATATCGTTTTTTTCCCCCAGATCGCACACAGCGATTTTGCTGCTTTGGGTGTAACGGGAAAGAGCAGCGGCAAATTTGACGGTGATTTTCATGGTATCTCTCTGTTTTTAATAATTTAAACACGAAAGCACTGAAAAAAGGAAAGTCCGAAAATCTTCCGCGCCTTTCGTTTTTTTCGCACTTTCGTGTTTCAGTTTTTATGTTGAACTTTTTATAATACAAAGCCGCTTAAAAATACAAGTGTTTTTTTAACATGAATGTATGAAAAGAAAGGAAATACACGAAACAGATAAAATACAGCTTGTAATAAATGATTATATAAGTTATAAACATAACATTCAAATCGGGATTTTCAGGATGAACAGAATAATATAATGATAACATATTGTTTTTAATGAGGTTATATGGCTGAAATATTTACAGAGAATATCAAACTTGAAAACGGATTGGTCTTGGAACTTTTTGACGGTTCAAAAAAAGTCGCCGGTGACAGATGGTATGTCGCACTCATCGCAAGAATCAGGATTCCTGTTAGTGCAGAATGGTTTTCGGATAAGCGATTTCTTATCAACATTGACAATGCGAGGGATTTGCTTGGCGCTGAAGTCATTTTTGAACAAAAACGGGAGGCTCACTTTCTTGATGAAAAGGAAAAGGAAAATATACTGAAAGGCATGGCAGACGCAGTTTTAAGCGGTTCTCTTTCCTATTTCTCCCATCCGCATTTTCCGGCAAAATATATCTTAAAACTGTTTGATGCACGGCTTAACAAAGGCTTGCGGCAATAACCGACACAGGAATAGCGGGTTAAATCTGCTGAAAGTAATCTTCACCGGGCTGAAAACGGACAAACCCGCTCTACAGTCCTTCAAGGGATTTGACCCACTACCCCCAGTTTTTTTCTTTGTACTTTAGCTGAAAGGAAGTGAAAAATGCAGGTTACAGAACATGTTCATGCTGTAAAAATTCCTTTTGTACTTGAAGTTGCGCCGGGAAAACGTCTGAACCGATTTGTTTACGTTTATCTTATCTATGAAGACAACAGCATCTGTCTGATTGACTGCGGCGTTGCCGGTTCAAAAGAAGTCATTTTTGACTACATCATAAAAACAGGACGCTCGCCTGAAGAAATTGCAACAGCGGTCATTACTCATGCCCATCCCGACCATATCGGGGGCGGGCCGGGCATACAGAAAGCAGTCAATTGCAAAACAGCCGCGCATATCGAGGCAGTCCGATGGATCGAGGATACGGAACTTCAGTTCAATGAACGGCCGGTCCCGGGTTTCCATGAACTTGTCGAAGGTCCCTTTAAAATAAACTTCCTCCTATATGACGAGGACCGGGTGGAAACAGGCGGAGGCAAAAGTCTGACAGTGATCTACACGCCGGGGCATTCAAAAGGTCATATCTCTCTTTTTTATGAAGCGGATAATGTCTTATTTTCAGGCGACTGTGTACCGCTTCCGGGTGAAATTCCCATTTATGAAGATGTGTTTTCTTCAATAAAATCACTCGTGACGCTGCAAAACATCAAAGGAATGGCAGTGTTGCTGTCTTCATGGGATGAACCCCGCTACGGAGACTCAGGCTATGAAGTATTAAAGAAAGGATTGGCTTGTTTTCAGGAGATTCACAGTGCCGTGCTGAACGAAAGAATTTCTTCCCGCGGTTCTGATGCAAACAGTCTGGCGCTTTATGTTATCAAAACCTTAGGGCTTCCTGAGATTGCAATGAATCCTGTTTTTCTGAAAACGGTGGAAGCTCATTTGCAGTTAAGCCGCTATCCGAATTTGTTTGAAATTCGGGATGCAGCTTTAAGATAACTTATTTAAATAAAAGGATTAGAAATGTCTGTTTAGATGATTATCGAAGCTGAAGTGAGAGATAAAAAATGGTAGTGGTGTAGAAGAGGTGATGAACTATGTCCCTGTCATTCTGAACGCAGTCCCCCTGTCATTCTGAACGCAGTGAAGAATCTCAGATTTCTCCCTTCGGTCGAAATGACAGGGGGAGAGATTCTCCGCTCCGCTCAGAATGACACCCTGCAATCACCCGGTTCTGCATCACTACCAAAATTTTCAGAGAAGCCGTTGAAAAGCATTTCTTTCATGGAGTGACATTCCCCGCAAGGAGCGTCATTTTCAATCCGCCGTGAGAAAAGAAATATTGTCTCATCGGAAAAGGCATGTTTCTGACAAGTTCTCTGTTCGGCGTAATCAGACCGACTTTCCAGCCCTTGTAGTCTTTCTTGAGCTTTCTGATGATTTCGTGAAAGAGTTTTTCGCTTTCAGCCCGGGTACCGAGACGCAGCCCGTAAGG
>DZCT01000113.1:0-8067 GCA_022736535.1 Desulfatirhabdium butyrativorans
TGAACGCAGTGTCCCTGTCATTCTGAGCCTATGACCTGTCATTCTGAACGCAGTGTCCCTGTCATTCTGAGCCTATGACCTGTCATTCTGAACGCAGTGAAGAATCTCTGTCTGTCACCGCTGAGATTCTTCGCTTCGCTCAGAATGACACGGTGTGCGCTCAGAATGACATTTCGGGGGAGCGGTTCGGGTTCTCGCGTCTATTCTTAGCCCGGGCGCCGAGAGCGCAAAGAGCGCAAAAGGTTTTTTTATAAAAAAAATCAGCCTGTATTTCTTTGCAGCCCCGGCTGAAATCAGATGCGACCTTGCGAGAAACTTTTTGTCTCCCGCAAAGACGCAAAGAGCGCAGCGGAAATAAAAAAATATCAGCATCATTGTAACCGGCGGTGTAAACAGCAAGTTATTTCGGAAACTCTTTTTGCTTATTTTCATGTTCAGTTTTTAATAAGAATTTCTGTACGGACTTTTAAGCAATGCACGGCATAACAGGCTTGTCGCCTGTCCGAATTCTTCCATCATTTCCATGGGCGTTGCCCTGCCGAGAACAAACCACCGGATTGCCAGATGCGTGAATGCGCCGATATAAAGATTTCTGTAAACCCGGTTATTGACATCGGAACGGAAAATGTCTTTTTTCTTACCGTTCTCCAAAATGTCATTCAGCATATCATCATAATATCTTGAGTAGTAACTGTAAGCTTCTGCGGCATAAAATTCCCTGTTAAGTTTGATGTCATTTAAAAAAATCATCATGAAATCACGGTCTGTCATAAAAAGGCAGAAATGATTCTGAATCATGCGCCGGAGTCTGGCGACAGGGTGTTCGGATTCATTCATTTCCTGCAAAGAATCCCGGTAATATTTGAACTGTTCTTTGGGGATACAGAAAAGCAGGTCTTTTTTGTTTTTGAAATATTCATAGATAGTGCCTTCTGCCACGCCGGCGCGGGTGGCGATTTCCAGCATGGTGGCTTTGTTATATCCTTTCTCGGCAAATATGGATATGGCAGCCTGCAATATCCGCGATGTCTTGTCTGATTCCGCATTGGCGGACACCGTTTCTGAATGCTGATTTTTTGCAATCATTGCCAGAACCAATGACATGACCGATTCAAAATCAGGGGTGGTTTTCTCCACTTCTTTGGATGCTAAACAATTGATGGATTCCTCGTCCAGCAGTCCGAAGATCATATCTCTGACAAGGCGCAGGTTCAAATCTTCACGAAAATAATTTTCTTCCATGCCGTTTTTCAGGATACTCAGCAGAATGCCCGTGTAATTCTTGAGTTCTTTGTAACCCTCATGAAGATAAAAATTCTTGTTGGACCGGCATTCAAACAGCAGGTTTTTCATAATGCGGGCGTTGCTGTATTCCACATCGCTCATCGAGAGATGAAACCAAATCATTTTCCCGAGTTTTGAAACAGGTCCCATGATGCCTTCAAAATGAAACAGCAGTTCTTTGGTGACGGCTTTCAGTTGTTCGCCCAGCACGCAGAACAGCAGGTCTTCCTTGTTTTTGAAATAATGATAGATAATTGAATCAACCACGCCGGCATTCTTGGCGATTTCCGATATGTTTGATTTCACTAATCCTTTTTCGGAAATGATTTCCCGGGCAGCCTGAAGAATCAACTGCTTTTTATTATTTTCACCCACAGCGCCTCCCTGTAACTTCAATATAAGTCTGAACTCTGATTCGTCTGATTTTTCTGATTTATATGATTTTCAGTTCAGAACAATCAGATGAATCACATAAATCAGACAAATCAGCGGTTCAGACAGTTTGACCGAACTCTGATAAACTGTGTTTATTAACATACTTTCTTTTGAACGTCAAAGCAGGTGTGAAATTTTGTTCCCGTTCATTTGTAAAATAAATTTGAACAATATTCAAGACACAGGCATTAAAACTGATAAAAGGTTCTGTATAAAATTTTATGATTTATTTCAAATATATTATAATCTTTCAAACAGTTTTCTTATCAATTTTCAAAGATCAGAATACTAAAAATATGATTTGAGTCAAGTTAAAACTGAGGCTTCACCAATTTCTGTTTTTCCTGTTTTTAAACAGTTCTTAATTATAATATATTTATTTTAATAAAAAAATACTGAAATTTTTATATATTTTCAATATATGTGTTAAAAACATTATCTTTTTCTTAAAAAACTCTTGACAGACTTTCTGTTATTTGATTTAATCCCGCTCAATAAACAAGGTTCACTATGTCTAATTCGATTTTATAATTGTTTTTAAAAATACCCGGACAGATAAAAAATAATTTAATATAAAATAGTTATTATCTATATTATACTTATTGATAATAATTGTTGAAAAAATCTTGACAATATCTGACAGAATATGATTGAATGCTCCTTTACTGAATGTGATTCAGTAAATGCTTGCATCCTTGAATATCAGAATATGTTATTATTAATGATAACAGCCTGATTACTCGTCAGTCAGGCAGACCTTGCGCTTGCCTGCCGCAGAGAAAATCGCAGATATTGAAATTAATAATAACGGACAATTATTTATAAGGAGGAAAGCATGGCTAAATGTGCAGATTGCGCCTTTTTTTTCAGGATTCCTGAAGGCGATCTTGACTATGAAAAAGGAAAAGGTGACTGTGTAAAGGAACAGCGGGATGAAAAAGGCAAATTCTGGCTGTCCAAACCCGTGTTTGAAGGAAACGAAGCGTGTCCTCAGATGGAGAAAAGAAGATAGTTTTCGCGCTTCCTTTTATATTAATTATCGTAATCCTCTTTCGTTTTTTTTACGGCACACTTTCCGCTTATATGCGTATTCCGTTTTCGGATATATGTCTGTGTCCGTCTGTGTGCGTCTGCGGCAAAAAACAAAATTGGATCAGTATATATTAAAATAAAAGGAGCGCGTTCTATAAACCAAAAACCAATACAAGGGAAAAAAGGAGAAATGTTATGCCGGTTACAGAAAGAACTGCAAGGCTGAAAGCCAGATGCCGCTACAAACATGTGGCAGGCGGTGAATATGTTGACCCTGCTGTAAAGGCGGGCGTTGAAAGATCACGCTACATTACGGAGGCGCATAAGAAAAACATCGGCGCGCCGGTCTGTGTTGTCAGGGCAAAAGGTCTGGAAAGCATTCTGACCCAAATGACCATCCATATTCAGGAAGACGAGCTGATCGTCGGCGCGAATACGGAGCATCCCAACTATTTCCCCATGTATCCCGAACTCTCCTATTTTGCGACCGTTGACATGGTGGAAAGCCGCTACTGCACGGAAAAAGAAGAAATGCGGCAGATCGCCGAATACTGGCGTCCCTACTGCATTCAGAGCCGGTGTCAGAAGTATTTCACGCAGGAAGAATTGGACATCATGTACTCGGCTGCCACAGTTCAGCCCCCGATGTTTGTCACCGCATTCAGCAGCATTGTCCCGAATTATGAATCGGTTCTGGAAGACGGTCTGAATAAGAGAGTGGCAATGATTCAGACTAAATTGGATGAAGCGCATAAGCTGATGCGGAATTCACCCTGGAATGCAAAGGAATCCCTGCCCCTGATCAGCAAGATTGACCAGTGGGAAGCCATGCTGATTGCTGCCAAAGCTGTGATCGCATGGGCGCAGCGTTACAGCCGTCTGGCAAAGATCATCGCGGAAAATTTTGAAACAGACCCGCAACGGAAAAAAGAACTGCTCCAAATTTCCGAGATTTGCCGCCGTGTGCCTGCGGAACCGCCCGTCGGTTTCTGGGATGCCATGCAGTCCAAATGGTTCACCTATCTGCTCTGTCATTCCATCGAGCGCTACAGCAGCGGTTACGGACAGAAGGAAGACAAACTGCTCTGGCCCTACTACAAGAAAAGCGTCATTGACAAGACCCATCAGCCCATGACCCGTGAGCAGGCGCAGGAACTTGTAGAGTGCGAGCGTATGAAAATCTCCGAACACGGCAGCACCAAAGGCAGGCAGTTACGCGAGTTTTTTTGCCGGTTCAAACGATCTTTTCATCTTGACGCTGGGCGGCGTCAATTCTGACGGCAGCGACGCCTGCAACGAATGTACCGATGTGATCCTCGACGCCACGGAAAGCATTGTCACAACAGAGCCTTCAATTGCGTTCCGCTGGAACGAAAAAGGCAATGTTGAGACCAAACGCCGGGTGTTCAAGTGTATCAAGAAAGGCTTCGGTTTCCCCTCCATCAAAAATGACGAACTCAATACCCGGCAGTTGGTGAAGTACTTCAATGTGCCTGAAGAAGTGGCGCGGGACTGGGCATTGGTGCTTTGCATGTCTCCGGGCATTACCGGCAGGAGAGGCACGCAGAAAACCCGCAGCGAAGGCGGCTCTGACATCTATCCTGCCAAAGTGCTTGAAGTCGCTATGAATGACGGCTTTGACAATTTCTTTACGGGTATGCAGTTGGGCCCGCACACCGGAAACGCAAAGGAATGGACAGGCATTGCAGATATGTGGGAAGCCTTCAAGATGCAACTGCGTTTTGCCATCGAGCTGAGTCTGCGGTCCAAAGATGTGGGCAGGGTCATGGAAGCCAAATTCCTCTGCTGTCCTTTCATCTCCTGCATTGACGACGGCTGCGTGGAAAAAGGCATGGATGCCAATGATCTGGCGGAAGTTCCGAATCCCTGGCACAACATCATCGGCGGAAGCGTTGTGGTGATTGACTCCATCGCCGCGATTCAGAAACTCGTTTTCGAGGATAAGAAATACACGATGGAACAAGTGCTGACCGCGATGGAAGCGAACTGGGACGGTTATGAAGAAATGCGGCTTGATTTCTGGAACGCGCCCAAATTCGGCAATGACGATGATTATGCGGATGCCATAGCGAGACAGTACTTCAATCTGGTGGCGGATGAGTGGAAACGGAACACCACCTATTCCGGCACATATCCGCTGCCGCTGGCGCAGTCGGTTGCAGGCTATATCGTGAACGGTCCCAAGACCGGCGCGACCCCCAACGGCAGAAAAGGCGGCGAGGCTTTGGATGACGGCGGATGTTCGCCCTACATGGGATGCGACAAAAAAGGACCCACCGCCGTTCTGAATTCCGTAGCCAAGATTGACGCCACAAGACAGAAAGGCATTCTGCTGAATCAGCGGCTGTCGCCTGTGCTGATGAACAGCGATGTGGGATTTGATCTCTGGCATTCGTATATGAAGGCTTGGCATAAAAAAGGACTTGACCATGTTCAGTTTAATGTTATATCTACTGATGACATGAAGTCTGCCCAGAAAGAGCCGGAAAAATATACGGACATGATTGTGAGGGTCGCGGGGTACAGCGCACGGTTCATAGATTTGGCACGGTATTCCCAGGACACCATCATTGCACGTACCGAACACGCTGAGGTTTCTACGGGCAGTTAAATTTGAAATCGGATTTGAAGATTTGACAACTTTGTTTTGAACCGCAAAGAACGCAAAGAGGCGCAAAGGGTTGGTGTGAACCCTATAAAAAAATCTTTGCGTCCCGTGCGTCCTTTGCGGTAAAAAAAGTAACTCATAAAGTTGTCAAATCTTTTTTCCAAGTCTTCCCACCAAAGAAAAGGAGAAAACATGGCGACTTGTAAAGAATGTAAATTCATCACTCCCTCACCGACCGGAGACCCGAGCAAAGGCGTATGTCTTGTGGACAGAGTGAAGTTAGCGGAAACACAGAAAACAAATGTGGCAATCAGAGGAAAATTAATCCGAAAAGATCAGGAAGTATGTGAAAAATTTGAAGCCGGCGAATCTTGGAAAGACATCAGCGAACTGTTGTAATGAATAAACAGAAAAGTTCCGCCCCTCCGTAGGTATCTGTTTCATCGGGAAGCTTACAGGGGGGCAAGGAAAACAGGATAAAAAAGCCTCGCCGGGTAGGGCGGATTTTTGTAAAGCGAATTTTCAATTCGCTTGTGAAGCGATTTTCAAAATCGCTCTACATCATATTTATAGCAATCCCAGACGGTTATTGTTTTATGAACATTATAGATTTGAAATATTTGTAAAAATGACACAGACAATTACGGAACGCAAAATTGCATGGGGGGACTTGGACGCGCTGGGAATTGTATTTTATCCCCGATATTATGAATGGATAGACGCGTGCGGCCACCTTTTTTTTGAAGATATAAACCTGAATCTCGGAGAAGTCTGGAAACAGAGAAATATCCTGTTCGGGCTTGTGGGAACATCGTTCCGTTATTTCAAGCCCGGAAGATATCATCAGAAAATCCGCATTATCACTCAACTGACCGAATTAGAAAAAAAGAAACTGACGCTGAAACACAGCCTCTATTTCAATAACAGCAACGGGCTTTCCACGGATAATACCCTGATGGCGGAAGGATTGGAAAACCGAATCTGCATGAATGTCGCTGACCCGGAAAATCTCCGGGCGATTGACGTTCCTGATGATATTTATGCGATTCTGGAAAAAGCCAAAACCGGGTGAGACACCATTCCATGATGCCTCACATTTAACAGTTATAATCAGTTATATTTTCATCCGGAGTGCTGAAATGAACGCAGTGAAATTTTAGCAGTAGATTAAATGCTAAAATTTCATTTTAGCACTCCGGAAAGAGGCGGGATTTTTAATTTTTATTCAATCGAGATAATTCCTGATTTCAGTCAGACAGGAGAGATTACGCCGCCGAGTGTCCGTAAAAAGCGGGATGAGTTTTCGGTAACGACTTATTGCACGAACCCGGAAAGTGCGGCTGCCCGTGCAAAGTTGGAAGCGGAAACCACTGAAACCGATCCGCCCAAGATAGACCGGGACCTATGCACTTACTGCATGAAATGTGTGGATGCCTGCAAATATGATGCCCTGACTCGAATCGGGCGGCTCGTGACCTTAGACGAAGCTTATCAGGAAGTCAAAGCCGATGAGATGTTCTATGAGTCATCGGGGGGAGGCATGTCTGTTTCCGGGGGCGAACCCCTGATGCAGCCTGAAATCACGCTGGAACTGCTCAAACGAGCCAAAAAAGACAACATTCATACAGTGATTGACACCACCGGCTTTGTCAAGTGGGAAACGCTGGATGAAATTTCAGACTACGTTGATCTGCTGCTTTATGATATTAAAGTCATAGACGAGGAAAAACATAAAAAATGGACCGGCGTTTCCAATAAAATCATTTTAGAAAATGCGAGAAAACTCGCCAAAAAAGGCGTTCCCATGCGGATTCGGTCTTTGGTGGTGCATAATGTCAATTACTGGGATCTCAACTATCCCAAAAGCGTTCTCGCGTTTGCCAAAGAGTTGGGAGAATGCGTAAAAGGCATTGATATTCTGCCTTATCATAATTTTGCCGGCGAAAAATACGAGAACTTGGGAAGACAGTATGCTTTCAAAGGATTTCCCAATCTTTTCAAAGAAGATGTGCAGGATTATGAAGACATCATCAATGCGGACGGAACTTTTAAAGCAACCGTCGGCGGCATGATCGGAGTGGAGCAAAATGAAAGATAATATCGGTATTGTCACGCATATTCAGCGGTTTGCCGTCAATGACGGTCCCGGGATCCGGTCAACGGTATTTTTAAAAGGCTGCCGTCTGAACTGTCAGTGGTGTCACAACCCGGAGGGAAAAAGACGTTTTCCCGAAGTGTTTCATTTCTGGAGCAACTGCGTTGACTGCGGCAAATGTGTCCGTATCTGTCCGGTGGAAGGCGCGATGGAGGAAATCCTCAAAACGCCACTGCATCCCGGAGAAAAAGGCTTCAAAGGAAAATTAGGCTCGAAAATCATCAGAATTGACAAGGGAAAGTGCATCACCTGTTTTCAGTGCGTGGAAGCCTGCGAATACGGCGCGCTCATCATCAGCGGAGAAATGAGAACTACCGATGAAATCATTGAAGAAGTGGCGCGGGATCAATCTTTCTTTGAGCAGTCCGGCGGGGGCATGACGCTCTCCGGCGGCGAACCCTCCGCACAGCCGAAATTTGCCCTGTCGCTGCTGAAAGCCGCCAAAGAACGCGGCATCAACACGGCATTGGACACCTGCGGCTATCAGTCTTACGAAGTGCTGGACAAACTGCTTGAATACACAGACTATGTG
>DZCT01000113.1:8167-12520 GCA_022736535.1 Desulfatirhabdium butyrativorans
ATCGGCGAAGGCTATTCGGAAGCGGAGGCATTGAAAGCAAAAGAAATTCTGGAGTCTTACGGATTGAATGTGGCGCTGTGGTTAGCGTGGATGTCCGATGAAAATGCGGAAAAAGCGGAAGAAACAGACGCCGAACAGATAAAAAATTAAGGGCGGAAAAATTATGTCTCGCAAAGTACGCAGACTTTTTTTTGTCATTCTGAGCGCAGCGAAGAATCTCCTCCTCCAAACCGAGATTCTTCGCTGCGCTCAGAATGACAGATTCCGAATATCTTTCAGTGCGTTGCGAGAAACTTCTATTTCTGATGAGGTGAAATATTTTGAAATCAGCAGAAAATATCAATAAATTGTTAGTGCCGCGGGAAGACCCGTACTACTATGTGAATAATGAAATCATGGGGATTTTGAAACGGATTCACAAAATCTCACAGAAGCATCCGGTCAATGTGCTGGTTGCGGGCAGACAGGGATGCGGAAAATCATCTCTTGTCAGTCAGTACGCGGCGGTTTATCAGAAACCCCTTGCCACATTCCAGGTCGGCATTCTTTCGGAGCCGGGGCAGCTTTTCGGCGAATACGCGCTGGAAAACGGCGAAACCCGTTATCGGCAGTTTCTTTTTCCTCAAGCCCTTCAAACCCCGAACTGCGTCATTCATCTTGAAGAAATCAACCGCCCGGAACATCCCAAAGCATTGAATATGCTCTTTTCGATTCTGTCTGACGACCGGCAGGTATGGATGGACGAACTGGGCTTGCTGAAAGTCGCAGACGGTGTAGTATTCTTTGCCACGCTCAACGAAGGCGAGGAATTTATCGGAACTGAGCTGCTCGATCCCGCGCTGCGGGACCGTTTTTATATTGTCCTCATGGATTACCTCCCCAACGATGTTGAGCGGGAAGTGCTGATAAAAAAGACGGGCATTACAGACGAGCAGGCTGACGATATTATTCATGCCATCAACAAGCTGAGAACCAATTCCGAGTTATCCATGGAAGTTTCCACCCGGACAACGCTGATGATCGGCGAGATGATGGCTGCGGGCGGCACCTTGAAAGAAGCCATTATCACCAGTCTTCAGACTAACAAAGAAACACTTGAATCACTTCTGTTTTCGCTTCAGATGGATAAAGGCTATTCGGAAAAAGGCGAACTTGAATATCTCCTTTTTACAAAAGAGATGATGATGTCTTAGCACTAATAATTGACTTTATTTTTTTGAGCCACGAATGGACACGAATTGCTCACGAATTGAAGAACACGAATTGATTTTATAATTACGAATAAAAACCGAAGTGCCACGAATATTTTTTATTATTCATTCGTGTTTTATTATTCGTGAGCAATTCGTGTCCATTCGTGGCTCAAAATACAGTTAAAGAACAATGCGGTTAGCAGCAGCGTCATTCCCAAAGAGGCATTATGCAGCAAGATGAGATAAAATCTGAGAAAAGCCCTGTTATTCGGCGTTTTCACATTTCCGGCGAAAAAGGCTATTCGGAGTTTTGGAGAAGAAACAAGTCTCCGATTCAAACAGTCGAACTTGCCCGGATGTTGACGTCATTGAGAAAAATCGCCTCTTATGTGGGCAGAAATGTGGGAACAATTGTCTGGTCCGGCATGGAATTTACGCACGGCATCGCGCTGGATCCCAAATATGTTCTGGGAAAATATCCGGTGCCTGCGTCCAAAACCGACCGGGTGGTGGGCATTACAGTCCGAAAAGCTTATGAAAAAGTCGAATGGAGCGAGCGATTTAAAGAAATCGCCCAGTCCCAACTGAATCTGACGCCGCGGGACGCGTATAAATTCGGACTCTATTTTGATATATGCGAAAAAGTTTATTTAGACTGCCTTTCCAACCGCAGCTTTCTGGGACATTATACGGAAAGGGCGCGGAAAGAAGAAATTCTTGACAGCGAAGATGTCTTGTCTCATCCGCCCACTGTGAGAGAGATGCTTTGTCTCTGGTGGGATATGGCAGCAGACCGGAGCGGGACTAAGTATAAAGAAGCATATATTGACCGTTCGGTCCGCAGGCTTTTGAAAAAAAGCAATCTGGAGAAATTCTACCAAAAGCCCATCGCGCTGCTCAATTCCATTGTTGACAAACTCATCTATGAATGCCCGAAAATTCATGGGGTTACGGAACGTGGAAATTACCGCGCCGAGTTATATCTCTCCT
Source organism: Desulfatirhabdium butyrativorans (assembly GCA_022736535.1). Classification (GTDB taxonomy): domain Bacteria; phylum Desulfobacterota; class Desulfobacteria; order Desulfobacterales; family JAIFKL01; genus JAIFKL01. The sequence continues at coordinate 10,351 of DZCT01000113.1, forward strand.
TATGGCCCATGCTCTTTGAACACATCAAATTCTGGCCTACCGATTCTGTTGATCCTTTTCTCAAGCAGACCCAAATCGGAGAAAATGTCTTACGGCTCGAAGAGATTGAAGACCCGGACATCAAAAAGCCGGAAAAGCCTGCAAGTCTTATTTTTGCCGATGAGATCGGAAAGGCTGTCGGGAAAAAGAACCCTGATTTTACAGAGGAAGTCAAAGCCTATACCGGAGACGCGGAAGAAGTGGTTCGGGTTCAGGGCAATGATATTGTGATGCCTGCAAGGAATCGAATCAACAAGAAACTGATGCACAATCTGCAATTCGTGATTAAGGCGTCCGCGCACCGGAAAACCGCGCATAACAGAGGCTTGAAGAACGGAAAAATTGACAGAAGAAGGCTGTATCGTGCGCCTACCACCGGTACGATTTTTCACCTGAAAAAAGACGAGTTTGAATTGGTCAATGATATTATTCTGCTGGTGGACGCGACCGGCTCTATGTCCTCGCCGAACCGATGGGAAAAAGCCGAAGAAATCTATCAGACTTTGTTTTCCGCGCTCAAAACTTATAATAAAAATGCCCGTCTGTTTGCCTACAATGAAGTCAAAAACATCTGCCGTCTGACAGAGATTTATCTGAACGGCAAATTTTTCAATATCCTGCCTCACGGAAAAACAGCGTCCGGCGAGGCAATTATTGCGACCGGACTCAGCCTGAAAAGCAGACATAAGAAGCCTTTTATTATTCACCTGACCGACGGCGCGTCAAACTGGGGATGCGGCGTGGGACATGCGCTTGACTGGTGTAAGAAAAACAGAATCAATCTGCTGACCGTGGGCATCGGCTGCAACGAGTCTGCCAAGACATTGCTTCGCGAGGAATACGGCAAACTTGTGCAGTTTGTGGATCGTGCAGATGTTCTGCCGGGCATGTTCAGAGCGCTGCTGAACCATAGCAGATGGGAATAAATCTAATGGAAATACATCAACTGATTATACAGAAAATCTTGGACAGCGAATGGAAGATGTTTCGGAGTGTGCGAAGCGCGACGCCTGCCTCATGTCAAAATTCGCCGGATACATTCCGCAAAATCCGCGCCAGCATTTATGACTGCTGGACAGAAGAAATGCTGGAATCTTACCTCACCGATCTCAAGCTGGCGGAAGAAAAAGGAAGAAATCTCATCACCGAGAAATACGCCCGCATGGACAATCTCATACCGCCGTTGAGTCATCATCCGATGATAGAAAAAATTGTCGAGATTGAAGCCGGATGGCAACTGGAGATAAAAAAACGCTATCCCGTGCTTTATGATAAAACCTGTCGGGGGACAGACCCCACCGGAGACGGCAGCAATTTTTCCATATATCTCAGGAGCGAACTGGAAACTTACGGGGACAATACCATCGAGTTGTACTATAAGAATGTGAAGAAAGCGGATGACAGAAAGGAAAATCTGGCATTGCTCATGCTTGAACAACTCGTGAAGCAAAGCGGATATAATGACGCGGCTCATGCGGAGCGGATTCTCTCAAGCCGGAGATAATGAATTGATTTTATTATATTAGCCACGAATGGACACGAATTTTTTCACGAATAAAAGCACACGAATTGATTTTAGAAAATAATTACGAATAAAAACGAAATGCCACGAATGGTTTTTATCATTTATTCGTGTTTTATTCGTGAAACAATTCGTGTCCATTCGTGGCTAAAAAAGAGGGACAGCACTTCTTGCTTCTTCATGACAGAATCTATCGTTTGCCGGGCGTGGGCAAATGGGCTGTGGGCTGGCGGCTGAGAGTCATCAATCTTTCCGCAGGTCAGCCGGAGATAAGACATCTCAGACCGCTTGTCGTCGTGGTCATACAGACCGGCGAGCGGGCGATTAAGGCAAATTGCGCCCAAGGCATGGGAAAAATGATTTGCAAGGAATTGGAATTAGATATTGAGCGTATCCTCTGGATTGAGCATTTCCCCAAAACTGAAGAACTGATGCGTGTGGCAATATTCAAACCCGATCCGCTTTTCGGAGCAGAGAGTTATTCTGTTTTTTGGCGACCTGTGAGACCCAATGAGATTGAAGCTGTCAGACTGTTTGTCCCGGAAATTGAAACAATGGAACTCTATAATTCAGGATGCTAACGGTAGGGGCAACCCCCTGTGGTTGCCC
>DZCT01000114.1 GCA_022736535.1 Desulfatirhabdium butyrativorans
GTACAGGCTGGGTGAATTTCCGCCCGACTCACGGCGGCGTAACCGTGCATGATACCTTTTTATCGGGCTACGCATGGTCCGGAAACATCGGCTGGATAAAACTGGGAAACGGGAATGCGGGTCCCTATCTGAACAGTGACGCCCGCAACTGGGGCGTGAACAAAGACTCGAGCGGAAATCTTTCCGGCTGCGCATGGAGCGAAGCCGCGGGATGGATCAATTTCGATCCTTCCCACAGCCGGGTGACAATAGACTCGGAAGGCAGTTTTGACGGTTACGCGTGGTCGCAGAATGCAGGCTGGATTCATTTCGGAAATAGGGCTTCGGCTTACAGCGTCCGGAAAATCAACATTCAGCCGACATTAATCTCGTCAAAGCCTCAGATGACGGAACTGACCGATGATGACGCGGATAATGAAGGCGTTCTCATCGCGGACATTGCGGGAGACCGCATCAGCGATGTGGGAGAGGGCGCACTGAAAGGCATTGCCATTTATGCCGCTGATTCCGGCGCGGGCAAATGGCAGTATTCCTCAGACGGCGGCAGCGCATGGATCGCGCTCGGCAGTGTCAGCGAAAGCCAGTCCCTGCTGCTCGGCGTAAACGACAGAATCAGATTTGTGCCGGACGGGATTGGAGCAGATAAGGCATCTTTCAGTTTCTATGCTTGGGATCAGACCTCCGGGAGCGGGGCGCAAAAGCAGATACAACGGCGCGGGGAGAGACTTCGCCTTTCAGCGCGGCGGGCGATACGGCTTCGGTCACGGTGCGGCTCGTGATAGATGTCTCAGGACAGGTGAGATATTTCGGGAACAGTGAGCCGGTATCTGAGGTGCTTTTCACGCTTGAGAGCGGCGGAGGCGAGGCATATACGGCTGTGACAGATGAAAACGGGTATTTCATGTTTTCGGGAATAGCGCCGGGAGATTATCAGCTTGTGCCTTCCAAAAGCGGCAATGCCGGCAAAAACAGCCTGACCGCGACTGACGCCTCGAAAATCGCCAGATACGTGGTGGAAGATTATAATTTCAATGAATATCAGAAGATTGCGGCAGATGTCAATGAAAACAGCCGCATTACAGGGCTGGATGCCTCTGACCTCGCGAGATTCAGCGTTGGAGTGATTCCGGAAATGAACGAAAGAGCGAATCACTGGGCTTTTGTCCCGAAGATTCTGGTCTGTTCCGAACTGAAATCGGATTTGGAAGATCAGAATTTTATTGCCGTCAGGCTCGGAGATGTATCCGGGAGTTACTCGCAGGCTACAGAGCAGAAATCGCTCCGCAGCCCCCGGACTTCGGAAATTTCCGTTCCGGTGAGGCAGGGAGATCAACTGACCGCGGCTTTGGTTCTCTACGGCGCAAAAGAAATTGAAGGGATTGATATAACTGTTGAATTCGATCCGGAAATCCTTGAGGCAGGGGATGTGACGCTGAAAAGCGGCGAACTGGAGCATGAAAATTATCAACTCATTGTAAACAAAGATGAGCCGGGCAGAATATCGCTGGCTGTTTTTGCGCCGACAAAAAATCTCTTTACAGGAGACGGGACAATCGCGTATATTACGTTCAAGGTTATCGGCATAACATGGGATTCTTTTATTGATGTGAGACGTTTTCTGTGCAACGAGGTCCCCGTTGATGATGACGGACATGACAGAATCCGTGAGCCTGAAACCGTATCCGGCGGATTTTATATGAATGAGGCGGTTTCCATGAATCTGCGGCTCGTTTTTCCCGAATATAATCTGATGCAGGATGACCTGAACGGAGACGGCAGAATCGGCGTGGAAGACGCTGTTCGGGGTTTGCGCGAGGAAAATGTGAAAACAGCGGTGCGGGTGTTGCGGTTTCTCACGCACTGAGGCTCCGGAGTGCTAAAATGAAATTTTAGCACCTGATGCCGGAAAGACATGCTAAAATTTCATTTCAGCACTCCGGAACTCCGACTCATAAAATCAAACGTAACAAAGGACACAGGTGAAAAAAATGAAGCGATATTTAAAATACTTTTTATTCACGATGATAGCGTTTCTCAGCGCGGGACAAAGTTTTGCTCAGGAGGAAATCAGAGTGGTCAGTTCTTCTGTTCTCACGGTTCCCGTTGCGCTGACGCAGGAAACCGAAATCAGAAGCATTGATATTCAGGTGACATACAACCCTGAACTGTTTGAAGTCACAGGAATTGACTTCACCGGCGGAATATTTGAAAATCAGAATGACTATGTGCAGGAACACAAGATAGTTTCCGCCGAAGGGCGATGCAGCATTGTGATTTACAGCACCGGAAATCTCATCAGAACGAAGGGCGATGCGGTGTTTCTGAAGCTTTCCGTGAGAGGAACAGAAGGAGCGCATTCATCTCTGACGTTGAGCAAATTCGATGTCAACGATCAGCCTGCTGCCGGGGGATTCAGCATCAACGACAAGATTTTCCAAAGCATCAGCTTTCTTGTCAATCATCGTCCCGTTGCCGAATCCGGATCGCTCACAACAGACGAGGACACAAACGCATCAGGCATACTGACAGTTGATGATAACGATTCGGATACGCTGAATTTTCACATTGTCAGCGACCCTGCTAAGGGAAAGGTTGAAATCACAGACGCCGCAACCGGCGGGTATGTTTACAAACCCGGTCTCAATGAAAACGGAACGGATAGTTTCACTTATCTTGTCAATGACGATTTTTCCGATTCCGATATTGCCTCAATCACGGTTACAATCAGGTCAGTCAACGATGCGCCGCTTTTCACCAGTACGCCGAGTACAGCAGCCGAGCAAAATTCGCTTTATACTTATAGTATTACGACATCAGACGTTGACGCAGACGACACGTTGAAAATCACAGCGCCGCAGCTTCCCTCATGGCTCACGCTGACACATAACGGCAACGGCAGTGCAATCCTTTCCGGTACGCCGAGCGATGCGGATGTAGGAAATAATGAAGTCATACTTGAAGTCAAAGATGGTGCCGGCTCAACCGATACGCAGTCATTCGTAATCCTTGTGAAAGATGTCAATGATCCGCCGCTCATCACCGGACATAAACATTTGTCCATGCTTGAAAACACCGGCATGACGCTCACGCTCGACCATCTGTCCGTGCAGGACCCGGACAACCGTTTTCCCCAAGATTTCACATTAACCGTTGATGACGGAGAAAACTACTCCCGCTACGGAAATACGATTTCGCCTTTTCCTGATTTTGAAGGCATTCTCACCGTGCCGGTCAAGGTGAATGACGGTGAAGCGGACAGCAATATCTTTTCAGTCAATATTACAGTGACGCGGGTAAACAAGCCGCCAGCCGCAGAGGCTCAGACCTTGACCTGCTCGGAAGATGCGGAAATCGCCGTAACGCTGACCGGCGCGGATTCAGACGATGATTCGCTGAGTTATTTTATTTCTGCACTTCCGAAAAACGGCTCGCTTTATCTCATGTCCGGCGGCGTCCGGGGCGAAAAAATATCTCAAATTCCCACGCTGTTGGACAGCGAATATCCGCGAGTCATTTATGCTCCCCCGACTGACGGCAACGGCGATGCTTACGGAGATTTCGGATTCAGAGTGAATGACAGAACTGAAGACTCAGTTGAAGCCTTGATAACCGTGAATGTGACACCGGTGAATGACTCGCCGGTTCTGAATGAGGGCAGGTATGCAAGTCTCAGCGATATGAACGAGAATGACGTTGCCGCATCCGGCGACACCGTATCAGCCTTTGTATCCGGCTTGATAACAGACCCGGACACGGGTAGTCCTGAAAATGCCGTTACGGTTGTCTCAGCCGACAACAGCGGCGGTATGTGGCAATACGCCTTGTCCGGAGCGGATTGGCAGAATTTCGGCGATGCGCTCGGCGAAAATCAGGCGCTGCTTTTGGGCGGCGAAAGCAAGGTTCGCTTTGTTCCGAATCAGGACTGGAGCGGAACCGCCGGGTTTGTCTTCCGGGCATGGGACAGAACTTTCGGAAACGAAGGCGAAATCGTCAATATCTCAGAGACCGGCGGAACTGCGGCTTTCAGCAGCGGTACGAATACGGCGATGCTTGTCGTCCATGCGCTTTCAGTGAGCGGACTCAGGGCTGAAAACGACAGCCCGACTTTAATCGGGACGGAAACGCATTTTACAGCTTTCGCGGAAATCGGGAGTCATATCACTTATACTTGGGATTTCGGCGATGCGAGTAATGCTGAAGGCGCGTCTGTTGCTCATGTCTATTCAGACTTGGGTGTTTATACAGCGACTGTCGCCGCGCAGAACAGCGTCAGCACGGTCAGAACAAGCACCTTCGTTACTGTCTGTTCAGACGCACTCACGGTGAGCAATGACGGAGATTCGGGCAAAGGTTCTCTCCGCTATGCCATTGAAAATATCTGTGAAAAAGGTAGTATTACTTTCAGTTCGGAATTGCCTCGCAGCACCGTCATTGTAGTGAACAGCCCTCTGAATCTGAATAAAGACATGAGTATTCGGAATCAGGATGTGCCGAATCTGACGGTCAGCGGCGACAAGAAGAAGCGTATTTTTGAAATCGAACCGAATGTTGCCGTTGAAATGGAAGGATTGACAATTGCCGAGGGCTACGCCGAAGACGGTCTCGGCGGCGGTATTTACAATCAGGGCATTCTGACGCTGAACAACTGCACGCTTTTCGGAAATTCGGCAGACGCCGGCTCCGCCGCGATTGACTCAGAGGGACGCGTGATATTGTACGCCGGCGCGGCGCGAGACAATATCGAAGATTCTTTTACGGTTACAGGAATCGGCGCCGGCGCTGTGTTGAACACCGGCATCATAACGCTGACCCAATGCACGCTTTCCGGCAATATCAGCCGAGCCGGCGACCGCATCGGCGAGGGAACTCTCGCGGGCGGCATTTTCAACAGCGGCGAGATGCGGATGCGCCATTGCACGCTTGCCGCCAATATGGCTGAAAAAAAATCCGCCGAACTTATCGGCGTCGGAGGGCTGTGCAATTTTCTCGGCAATGTGAGCATTGAGCATAGTCTTATCGCTGAAAACACCGGAGACAACGGCGCGGATGCTTACGGTATTTTCATAAGCGGAGGCTGGAATCTGGTTGGCGATGGAACAGGCAGTCAGGGCTGGGAAGAGGAAAAAGGAGACATCATCGGCGCGAAAGAAAATCCCGTTGACCCCATGCTTGGAGAATTGGCGGATAAGGGCGGTCTCACCCAAACGCAGGCATTACTGACAGGCAGTCCGGCAACAGATGCCGGAAATCCTAATTTCAATATACCGCCGGTCTTTGATCAGCGCGGAAAAGAGGATTTTCCACGGGTTCACGACGGAAACGGGGACGGAAAAGCGGTGATTGACATCGGCGCGTATGAATTCAGTTTCGGTTTTATCACCACGCCGCTCAGGTATGTCAACAAAGGTGAAGCGTATCACTATGCCGTTATGACGACAGGTCTCGGTTTGCTTACAAATCATGCGGTCACAGCCGCAAAACCGCTTCCCGAATGGCTCACATTGAAAGACAACCGTGACGGAACCGCATCTCTCAGCGGAATGCCTGCGAGCGAAGATGTGGGGGAACATCCTGTGGAATTGCAGCTTGAAAATCTCGTTACAGGCATGAGAGATTTTCAGGTCTTCACTGTCACAGTTGTTGATGTCAATATCGCGCCGCACATCACCGGACAGAGGGATTTGGAGACAAAACAGGAGACATCTCTGACCGTGACGCTGAACGATTTGACGGTAAACGACCCGGACAATATCTTTCCGAATGACTTCATGCTCACGCTCGGAGACGGAGACAACTGCACCCGTGAAGGCAATACCGTCACGCCGAATGCCGGTTTCATCGGCTTGTTGAGAATACCCGCCACGGTGAATGACGGAAAAGATGAGAGCGATGTCTTTTTTCTCACGGTTTCCGTGACCGCGGTTGAGAAGAATACGCCGCCGCAGATTGCCGCACAGAGGGATTTGGAGACAAAACAGGAGACATCTCTGACCATAACGCTGAACGATCTGACGGTAAACGACCCGGACAATATCTTTCCGAATGACTTCACTCTGACGCTGGGAGACGGAGACAACTACATCCGTGAAGGCAATACCGTCACGCCGAATGCCGGTTTTGTCGGCTTGCTGAAAATACCCGCAACGGTGAATGACGGAAAAGATGAGAGCAATGTCTTTTTTCTCACCGTTTATGTGACCGCGGTTGAGAAGAATACGCCGCCGCAGATTGCCGCACAGAGAGATTTGCAGACAAAACAGGAGACATCTCTGACCATAACGCTGAATGATCTGACGGTAAACGACCCGGACAATATCTTTCCGAATGACTTCACGCTCACGCTGGGAGACGGAGACAACTGCACCCGTGAAAGCAATACTGTCACGCCGAATGCCGGTTTCATCGGCTTGCTGAGAATACCCGCCACGGTGAATGACGGAAAGGATAACAGCAATGTCTTTTTTCTCACGGTTTCCGTGACCGCGGTTGAGAAGAATACGCCGCCGCAGATTGCCGGGCAGAGAGATTTAGAGACAAAGCAGGAGACATCTCTGACCATAACGCTGAACGATCTGACGGTAAGCGATCCGGATAATATCTTCCCAGATGACTTCACGCTCACGCTCGGAGACGGAGACAACTACACCCGTGAAGGCGGTACCGTCACGCCGAATGCCGGTTTTACCGGCTTGCTGAAGATACCCGCAACGGTAAGCGACGGAAAAGATGAGAGCAATGTTTTTTTTCTCACTGTTTCCGTGAGTCAGGCTGAAAATGTCCAAATCATCAGCGGCGCGCTGAGATTTCCCGAAAATGCCCTGCCCGGAGAAACTGCACGAATTACAGCTTTTTCCGCTTTCAGAAATTCAGGAAGCGATGTGCAGATTGCTTATGAAGGCGCGCCGGAAGTTCCCTACGCGATTAACGGCTTGCTCCATGCGGATGACTACATTGTTTCCGCGGAATCGGATTCTTACAAAAAGAGATATTATGACGGCTCTGAAAGGGGCAGTGAAAGTCGGAAAGACGCTAAAGCCTTGCAGACCGGTTCTTCGGAGGCTGAAGCCGTCCGCTTCGTTCTCGAACCGGGGCTGTCCGTTTCCGGCAGAATCATTGACGCTGATTCAGGAACAGGGCTGGCAGGGATTGCGGTGGAAGCATGGTCAGATATTTCGGATTCGGGTAAAGTCGTTCTCTCATCAGCAGACGGGAGTTATATTATCAGAGGATTGAAATCGGCGGCGGATTTTAAGATAGCCGCATGGAAAACAAACGCCGCGCCCTTTTTCTACAACAGCGAGAAGACAGTCAGGGAGCAGAAAGATGCCTCTCCTGTGAGCCTTGAAAACGGAAGTCAGGAGAATATCGTCATTGAGGTGAGAGAAGAAAAAGACATCCACGGCGCGATTCGGGATCAGGCGGGAAATCCGGTTCCGAGGGTATGGGTTTATGCAAAGTCCGAGTCCCGAAACACCGAACACGGCGTGTTCAGCGATTCAGACGGAACTTACCGGATCGTCGGTCTTCCTGTCGCGGATGACTACAAAGTCTCTGTGCAGCCTGAGAACGGCAGCTCTTATCTGCCGGAAGAAAAAGAAAATGTCTCTATGGACAGCGATACAGATTTCACGCTGAGATACAGAGAGACATACAAAATCGCCGGAACTGTCAGAGACGGATACGGCAATGATATTTCAGATGTTGATGTGGAAATTGTCTCAAATTCCGGCAAATTCTACGCATGGAGTCTCAACGGCGAAGGCATTCAGGGCTATGAAATCACAGGGATTCCGCCGGGCGATGACTATGTTATCAGGGCGCGTCCTCCTGAAGCTTCGGACTATGCCGTTTTCACAAGCGGGAGCATTGCCATCCGCGAGGATATGAACAGAGACATTATTCTGGAGCCGGGTCTGAAGATCAGCGGAAGGGTTTCAGATGAGCAAAATTCACCCGTTCAGGGCGTAAGCGTCATTGCGGTTTCAAGAGAGAAAAACTTTGAGGGAAAAGCCCTTAGCGATAAAGACGGTTTTTATGAAATCACTCATGCTCCCGATGCCTCGGATTACTCAGTGACAGCCTTTTCGGAAGACTACATCACTCAGGAAAAGCCGATTTCCTCTCCCGGCTGGGGTGTTGACTTCATTCTTGAAACAGGCGGTTTTCTCAGAGGAGAAGTTACAGACAGGTACAGCCTCAAGGCTGTGGCTGAGGCATGGGTTGAGGTTTATTCGGAACAGTTCGGAGTTGTCTCTGATGTCAGCGCATCTGCAAAAACGGACAAAAACGGCAGGTATGAGATAAAAGGTCTGAGACAATATGATGAAGGCAGAGAGATAGAAGACTATATCATCACTGTGTATTCAGATGCCTATGCGCCTCAGTCTGTGAGCGGAAAGAAAAGCGGCGACACAGCAGATTTTTTGCTTACAGGCAGAAACATATATCTGCTCGATCCTTCGGGAATGGTGATGGAAATTAAGAGCGCGCTTTCAGGGACGGTCGCGGATGCTGAGGGAAATTCTCTGCCCGGGGTCATATTGGACATTTTCATAACAGACGGCAATTTTGTTCAGAGTGTGATCTCAGGAAGCAACGGAACTTTCAGCGTTGAAAATCTGTCTTCTGACGCAACATATCAGTTGAGATTCACAAACGAGGAAACCATGCAGGTTCAGTGGGCAGGAGAAGGAGACATCGGCTTTGACGAGCCTGATCCTGAAGCTGATACGAATCCTGAAAATGCAAAAAGTTACGATGCCCTCGGCGTGATGATAAACTTCAGATTCAGCGCATCTCCTGCCCGCTCCGGCGGTACGCAGTCCGGCAATATGCGTTCAGCGCGGGAGGGAAGCCGGGTGAGAGACCTTCGGGTACTGCCCTCCGAATCGCTGTTCCGCACGCCGAATATTACGGCTGTCTGGGACATCTCCGGCGAAAATTCCGAAGAGAAGTATTACTATGTATTCAACAAAAATTCCGATCATGAGCTTACAAAACGCAATGTCCCCCGAATCCGTCCCATGGCAGCACGGCGGGCAGTCAGCTCTGACATCATTGCCGACGATATTCCTTATTACTGCCATGTCGCGCCGGTGGATGGGAGAGGCAGAATCGGTGAGACAGAGCAGGTTTTCTTTCGTATTGACACGGTTGCGCCTTCCTGTCCGAATGTGACGATGCCGAAAAAAACATCGGATCAGTATGTCTCCGTAGGACTGGGTGCGACAGGCGCGTCGGAAATGTATCTCAGCAATACCGCTTACGGAGAAGACGGGAAATGGGAACGCTGGAAAAAGAGTGCGGAATGGAAACTGACTCAGGGGGAAGGCGAAAAGAAGATATATGTTCTGTTCAGAGACAGAGCCGGAAATACAGCGAGGGCACTGGGGACGACTGAAAAAACAGACTCTCTGCCGGATGAGTACCGCATCATCGCGGGATGCGGTTTAAACGGAAGAATCAGTCCGAGCGGCTATGTCTCAGTGAACCAGGGAGACAATCAGACATTTGCCCTGCTGCCTGATGAGGGATATGAAACAGACAAACTCTTTATTAACGGCAAATCAGAGCCGGTCAGCGGCGACAGCTATACGTTCCGAAATGTGTATGAAGACGCTTCCATTGCCGTGACATTCAGAGCAAAAGTCATCATCACGTACAGCATCACTGCGGTCTGCGGACCCGGGGGAACTGTCACCCCTTCCGGAGAAGTCATTGTCGTCAAAGGCGAAGACATCAGTTTTTCAATCACGCCGGATGAAGGATATGGCATAGACAGCGTGCTGTTGGATGGAAAAAAAGTGAGACAAAGCGATGACGGCATGTTCAACTTTATAAATGTCTCACAGAACCATGCGTTGTATATGACGTTTAAATCAAAGGGGTAGTGCGGACACGCTTCGCACAGTCCTGTAGAACGGGTTTAAAACCCGTTTTACTCTCCGGAGCCGGCACGGCGGACACGCTTCGCTTAGTCCACCCTACGACTCAACTACTGCAAAGGAATTGCAATGAGAAAAATTTTCTTCCGGATCCTTATCTGTCTTGTGTTTTCAACGACTGCTGCTGACCGGCTTTATGCACAGATTGTTTTAGACGGCACCATGGGCACCGCAGGCGAGATAAAGGGACCGGTCTATGACATCAAAGCCGGATACGGCAAACAGGCAGGCGCAAATTTGTTTCACAGTTTCGGGCAGTTCAATATCTCATCGGGCGAGATCGCAGATTTCCGGGTGTCTCCCACAATTCAGAACATTATCAGCCGGGTCACGGGCGGCGAATTTTCCAGCATTGACGGGACGTTGCGCTCCACGCTTTCGGGAAGTTCAGAAATTTCCGGCGCAAATCTTTATCTCCTGAATCCTGCCGGCGTGATGTTCGGACCCAACGCGAGATTAGACATCGGCGGCTCTTTTCATGTCAGCACTGCCGACTATCTGCGGATGGGAAAAAATGAGCGATTCAATGCTGTTGAAGATGTCGAACCCCTTTCAGCCGCGGCTCCGGAGGCTTTCGGATTTTTAGACTCAGATGTCGCTTCCATCTCGGTGGAAGGCAGAGGAAAAATTACAAAACAGGAGTGGGAGAACAATTCTTCGGGGCTTCGCGTGGAACCGGGAAATACGCTGTCTTTCATCGGCGGAGACATTGAAGTTAAAAACGGCGCGTATTACAACGATGAAAAAGCAGGAGACATTGCCGCGCCTGAAGGTCGGATTAACATGGCAGGCCTTGCATCGCCGGGAGAAGTGATTCTCGGAGACGCTGATGTGGATGTCTCATCGTTTCAGACAATGGGAAACATCACCCTGTCTGACAATGCCACTGTTTCCGTCAGCGGCAATCGCTCAGGAGATATTTTTATCAGAACCGGCGAGTTTTTTGCTTATAACAACAGTTCCGTAGAAGCAGACACAACAGGCGATGGAAACGGCGGTGTGACGGACATTCAGGCGGATAAACTTTCGCTCAAGTCAAGCGATATTTTCAGCGACACGAAAGGCAAGGGCAGGGGCGGAGATATTTCCATCCGGGTTTCAGGAACTGCCCTGATCTCTGATTTAAGTCTGATTTTTGCCGATGCCACAGGACAAGGCGCTGATACGGGTTCCGCAGGAAGCGTTTTCATTGAAGCAGAAAATATCTCATTAAACAACAGTGCTGTTTCCAGTGAGACTTACGGAAAAAGCAGCGGCGGAACTGTGACATTGAGCGCCGGAGAGTCCGTTGATCTGTCTGATTACGGAAAGATTTTTGCCGGATCAATGGGACAAAAGACAGATAGCGGCGCGGGCGCAGGCGGAACTGTGCTGATAGAGACAAGACATCTTTCCTTGTCGGAGGAAAGTTTCATTTCTACTGACACATACAAAGACGGCAGGGGCGGAAACATTACGGTTACGGGTCCCGGGGAATTATCTGCCGAATCTGTTCATATCACATCAGACAGCAGGATTTACGCGGGGACAAAAGATGCCGGTCAGGGCGGGACGGTTTTGCTGGAAACAGACACGCTTTCTTTATCAGACAAGGGAAAAATTGACAGCGAATCTCTCAGCATGGAGACAGACGCCGGCACTGCAGGAGATATTCGCATCACAGCGAAAGATGTCTCACTGAGAGAGCAGAGCGTGATGACTGCAAACACACAGGGACCCGGCAGCGCCGGTTCGATTATCATAGACACGGACAGGCTTGTATTAAACAGCGAGTCAGCGATTTCCTCGGCAAGCACATCCGAAAATGCGGGCGGAGACGCGGGAACGATCAATGTTCGAGCGGCTGATGCTGTTTCTCTGTCTCACAGCAAGATTACGACTCAGGCAGAGGATGCAGGAAAAGGGCAGATAGACATTCAGACCGGCAACGAACTGTATTTGTTCGACAGTGAAATCAGCACGAGCATTAAAAAAGGCGAAAACGACGCGGGCAACATCACGCTCACTCAAGGTTTTCTGATTCTGAACAGAAGCGATGTGGTAGCAAATGCCTATCAGGGAAGGGGCGGAAATATCAGTATCAAGGCCGAGGAGGCATTTATCCGCTCTTCGGACAGCAAGGTGGATGCCTCATCGCGGTTGGGAATTGACGGCACGGTCTATGTTGAAGCGCCGGATGAGAATGTCAGCGGCAGTCTGACGCTTCTGCCCAAAGATTTTACGGATGCTGCCCGATGGCTCGGAACTCCCTGCGCGCTGAGAACCGACCGAGGCATGAGCCGATTTGTGATAACCGGACCCGATGCGTTTCTTGCTCCTTTGGATGACCTTTCGCCAAGCCCTGTACCTTCATGTTTTGAAGATAAACTGTATAAAGAATCCGCATTTTGATTCCCCATGTTCCGAGGAGGTGAACCATGAAAGAATCTTTAGGCACGACAGGCTTGATATTGAATGAGCCGTTGCTCTGGGAAAAGGGAAAAAAAGGAAGACAGGGTTTTTC
>DZCT01000579.1 GCA_022736535.1 Desulfatirhabdium butyrativorans
GAAACTCAGGCATTTATGCCATTAACGGTTCCAAAGGCATTTTCACCGGAAACACCGTCAAAGACAACCTCGGCTACGGGCTGTCCCTGTCGGGATGCATCAATGCCACTGCTGAAAACAACACACTTTCCGGGAATAAATACAATGCTGTGGAAATCAGCGGAACCCTGGATGCGGATCGGAAATTTCTTGCCGGGATGACCTACTGTGTAACCGGTTACATCACTGTTCCCACCGGAAAGAAACTGACCGTTGAACCCGGGGCAGTTGTCAAATTTGCCGCAGGTTACAAAATGACGGTCAGCGGAACCCTGATCGCAGACGGCACTGCGGATAAAAAGATTTATTTCACATCCATAAAGGATGACACCATCGGCGGTGACAGCAACGGAGACGGAAATGCAAGCACACCTGCTGCCGGAGACTGGAGTTATCTGGAATTTCCGTCCGCCGCTGCAGGCAATGTGCTGGATTATGCGGTTGTCCGGTACGGCGGTTATTCCGCAGGGGCTTTGTATGTCCAGACTTCCGCCCTGACTCTCACCAACAGCACTATTGAAAACAGCAAGGGTTACGGCGTCTATATTTACGGCAGTTCACCGACCGTTACCGGATGCACGGTACAGAACAACGGAAACTCAGGCATTTATGCCATTAACGGTTCCAAAGGCATTTTCACCGGAAACACGGTTAAGGACAATACCGGATACGCAATGGATTTGTCAGGTTGCGTGAATGCCGCACTGGATAAAAACACAGTGTCAGGAAACAAATATGGCAACGCCATACTGATTTCCGGTACACTGGATGAAAACCGGGCATTTCAGAATGGCCTGACCTATCTGGTTTCCGGCAACATTACCATTAACAAAGGCAAAAAACTGAGCATCGGTCCCGGAACCGTTGTCAAGTTTTCATCCGGAAACCAGTTGACGGTGAACGGAACCCTTTCCGCAAAAGGACTGGGGGATCAGAAGGTTTATTTTACCTCTTTCAAAGATGACGCCGTTGGCGGAGATACCAACGGAGACACAAATACCACCGCTCCTGCTGCCGGCGACTGGAGCAAAATCCGGTTTGAAAGCGCAAGTTCAAACAGCGAACTGGATTATGCAGTCATCCGGTACGCAGGTTATTCGGATTCAGCAGTGGATGTTCGCACATCTTCACTCACGGTCAGCAACAGCGTGATTGAAAGCAGTAAAAGTTACGGTGTATATATCTACGGATCAGGCGTCGCAAGTTTGTCTCCTGTTTTTTCAGGAAATATGTTCCGCAACAACGCCAAACACGGGATGTATTTGTACTATGCAAGCCCGACGTTCATTTATAACACTGTCATGAACAACACCCCGGGCGGGCTGCACAATGCCTCTTCCACTGTATTGACAGATGTGCAGAACAATTACTGGGGAGATGACACCGGACCTGCGGACACATCCGATGACAGAAGCTCCGGCGGGCTTTACAACCCGGACGGCAAAGGCGATGTCATCTCCGATTATGCGGATTATGATCCCTGGCTGAAATATGATCCCTACGCGCTGGATGCGGAAAATCCGCCGGTAACATTGGCTTCCGATACGCCTTACGACGGTTCACTGAAAGACAATCAGCTTCAGGTCTTTGTGTTTGAATCTGAGGGCGACACGCCTATAGCTGTTGAAGTTGAGCCCCAATCCGGAGGCAAAAGAAGCACTTTGCCGATATTTCTGCTCGACGGGCAGTATGCCCAAAAGCCGAAATTTCCGCTTTCCGGTGAGTATTATTCTGATGAAACCGGTCTCAATGGTCTGTATGAACTGCTGATTCCAAACCCTCATCCGGGCGGATGGTATTTTACGCTGTACGGAAAAACCGCAGGGGCATACCGAATCATCGCAAAACAAAGCCGAGCCGCATATCTGAGCGATATTTCCGTCAAATCCGGCTTGAATCAGGGAACGGTCACGGTGTCGCTTTACGGACTGAACCTGAGCGAGCAGACCCTTGTGAAACTCACAGCCGGGGGCAAAGAGATTTCCGCTTATGAACTGATTTACTCATCGCCAACGGAACTGATTGTCGTGTTTGATCTTGCCGATGCCCAGACCGGAATTTATTCTGTGTCGGCTGAAAACACCGGACTTCCCGCGTCCATTCTCGCTGATGTGTTTGAAGTGGCGGACGGCGGAACTCCCGGAGAACTTCGGGTCAGCGTGACCGGTCCGTCTTCTGTCCGGTTCAGCAGGGAGTATGCCTTCAAGGTGGAATATCAGAATGCGGGCAATTCGGACATTATTTCACCGCTTCTGATCATTTCCGACAATATGGGAGCCAAAATGCGGCTGGCAGTCAATGAGCCGCACCGTGACCGGCTTCAGATCATCGGAGTCGGGAGCGCCGGCAGGCTGGCGCCTCAATATTCCCGAACCATTCCGGTCTATGTCAGAACGCCGTCTTCGTCATCAAACTCTCAGCTCGATGTTGCGGTGGAAAAAATGATTGCAGACCCGTCGCCCGTGAACTGGGATGCGATTGAATCTGAAATGAAACCGGCAGATACGGATGAAAATGCCTGGCGCATTATTTTCTCGAATTTCAAATCCCGGATGGGCGCCACATGGCAGCAGTATCTGCGGACATTGAATCAGGACGCGGCGTTTTTT
>DZCT01000580.1 GCA_022736535.1 Desulfatirhabdium butyrativorans
AATATAACATATATGCAAAAAATATTCCACAAAAAACCAAAATTGGACTACTATACATATATTTCATCAGTTGTTCCGGCATTTTTTCCGGAGGCAGGATATAATCCGCAAGTCCGGCAGAGATCGCACTCCGCGGCATTCCGTCGTATTTTGCGGATTCGGGATCCTGAATGATGACCAGACCGCCTTTTTCTTTGACGGCTTTGACGCCCAGAGTTCCGTCGGAGCCGGTTCCTGAAAGGATAATGCAGATGGCTTTTTCTTCCCGGTCTTCGGCAAGGGTTCTGAAAAAATAGTCAACAGACAGACGGAGTTCCCGCGCCGCGGGCAGTTCCATGAAACAAAGCGTGCCGTTTATCAGAGCCATGTTTCTGTCCGGCGGATTGATATAAACACATCCGGGTTCGATTTTTATGCCGTCTTGGGCTTCCATGACCTTCATGCGCGTGTGTTTTGCCAACAGGGAACTCATCAGGCTTTTGTGGGTGGGGCTTAAATGCTGAATAATAACAAAAGCCATGCGCGCATTCATGGGCATGGCTGAAAAAAATGTCTCAATCGCTTCCATGCCTCCGGCTGACGCGCCGATGCCCACAATGGGAAAGGAATTGTTGTTGGCGGAGTTGTTCTCGGAAAAGAGTTCCTTTTCTTCCGCAGAGGCATTATCGTTATTTTTTTCTTTTTCGTCTTCCATGTCAAACCTCTGTTTTTTTGGATCATAATTCTTTATTATTTTGAAGTATTCTTTTATACAGATTTTCATTTATCCAAAAACGGGCTTCTATTCGCATTGCTTCCAAAAGCGGTTTGATCTCAGAAATAATACCCAGCTTTTTTGCCTCCACAAGACAACCGATTGAGCCTGTAAAGTGAAGATGATGGGATTCGGCAACTGCTCTTGCCGTTATCTCATCCAATAATAGCAGGGTTGCATTTCCTTCCAGCCCCAATGTTATAACCTCTGCTTCGCCGTCATCTAAATCCGCTTTAAGCAGGTTGCAGGAAATCATGTTTTTCGGTTTGATGATTTCAATAAAAGCCGCCCGCCTGAGTTCCTCTGTATTCAGATAATGTTTTCCTTTTACAAATACTTCGTTTTTTACAGCCGGTGGAATGGTGATGCTTCCGAACAGCCAGTACAGGATGTCCAAACGGCGAATAGCTGAGAAGTTTATGAGAGGTGTTGAATTTGAAATAATCATTTATCAGCTTTCCATTTTGCAAGATTTTCCAAATCTTTTTCATAATCCTCTATATCATATTGGCGGGAGATTTCCCGTTCGCCCAGAAGGTAATGAAAATCCGTTTTGCTCATTTCCGCTAATCTGTGCGCGTTGGCAAAGGAAATCAGCCCTTCCCGATAAAGTTGGATGGCAAGTTCTTTTTTTAATTCAATTTGCCATCGTTTTTTGGGGATTTTCACCGACATCATAATGTCTTCCGGGATTGACAGTGAAATCATTTTCATAAGTTATCCTTATCTGCCCGTTACGAAGCGCTGCGTCGTAACGGAAAAATATGTCACGCCTACGGCGTTAGCGGTTACGGGGAATATTCTGTGCTGCTCGAATTTTTAATTCGCTTCGTTGCGATTGAACTCGTTCCCACGCTCCGCGTGGGAATGCAGACCGGACGCTCCGCGTCCGACCCGGCAGTAGAGCTGCCCGGGCTGAGACAGATTAACCCGCTTAAAGTGTGAAACGGGTTGAAAACCCGTTCTACGTTCCCACACGAAGCGTGGGAACGAGACCGCAGGGCAAAAAAAATTGTTTGAAACAGCTTGCAAAGCTGTTTTACATCCGGGTATATTTATTTTTGGCAATCACCTAAGTCTTATGAAAGCCACTGTAAAAAAATCTGCTCAACATCGCTTCTTGATTTTTCTCCTGATGCAACAGTCATAAACAAATCAACTATCTGATTATTTGTTGCATTCAGTTCCATTCCGTTAATCTCAGCAAATATTTCCGATACTGCCGCCGCTATACGCTTATTGCCGTCAATAAACGCATGAGCCTGTGTAAGATGCCAGGCATAGGTTGCCGCACACGTCGCAATATCTGCATTTTCATAATATGCACGGTTTTCAGCAGACGCCAATGCCGACTCCAATGCTCCTTCATCACGCACTACGTGAAGTCCGCCGAATTCTTCAATCAGTTTTTTCTGAATATCAATTACTTCAGGTTTATAAAGAAAAAGCATGATCAAGCACCTTCGGCAAGTCTCTGATAAGCGGATTTCCTGCGTCTGAGGATGTTCTGAACCGCATTGTCAATTTTCTCCTTCCGTTCTTTTTCATTCAAAGGAGTGATTATGAGTATGCGACCTTCAACAGTTATATCAACTTCATCATCCGCACGGATGTTCATTAACTTTAATATTTCATCAGTTAACAATAATCCGAATGAGTTGCCTATTTTTCTGATTTGTGTTCTCGGCATGTATTTCTCCTTATGCAGATTTTGGCAGTTGACAGGAGCAGGGTTTGTCACCTCTTCTGCAACGCTACCCAGATTTTTAATTCGCTCTGTTGGGATTTGCAAAATCGCACTACAGTTATTCTCTCATATTACGAGTTACGCAGTTGAACTCGTTCCCACGCTCCGCGTCAATGCCGTCAAGCTGACAATTCCGTAGGTCGGGG
>DZCT01000581.1 GCA_022736535.1 Desulfatirhabdium butyrativorans
GTCGGGGTTCGCAGGCTCACCCCGACCTACGAAATTGTTAACTTAATGCCATTGGCGGCAGCCCTCCCTTCTGAAAACGGGTAAGCACGGGGGCTTACCCCTACGGCGTCTCTGCGAGAGACAAAATGAAAATGCCCGGGCGGAGGAAAAGATGCTTTTTAACGACATTGAATCCCTGCGGTTCGGATATGAAAGCCATCTGTTTAAAGTGGTCAGGGCGCAGCTCGGTCCGAATTTTCCGACAGCGAATCTTGAAAAAACCCGAAATCTGCTGAATATCCGGCGGAAAGACCTGCTCGGTGAAGCGGTCCGCGTGACTGCCGACCTGCTGCCCGAAGTTCATAAAATTTATCAGACCTGTTTAGATATGATCGGCGGGGGGCTTAACGGCGACCTGTTTGTCCGGCAAAGCAAGGAATACAACGCCAATGTCTCTGCTCACGGCAAAAAATTTGATCTGCTCATCCACTCCGCGTTGCTGAAAGATTTTGAGCCGGACCAGTTGCGCTTTGTTTTCGGTCATGAACTGGGACATGTCATATTTGAACACAGTTGCTTTCCTGTGTATGAAATCCTTTCAGACCCGAAAGGCATCAGCCCGGACACCGCCAATATGCTGTTCCGCTGGACCCGGGCTTCGGAAATCTCTGCCGACCGTGTGGGGCTGATGTGCTGCGGGAAATTAGGAGCAGGTGTCACCGCTCTTTTTCAGACTGCCAGCGGTCTTTCGGGGATTGACGAAGACCTGATGATCCGTTCTTTGCAAAGGCAGTATGAAGAATTGGAAAAACGGGTTCGGGAAGTGCATGACGACTTCAGTTGGATATGCACCCACCCGATGATCCCCATTCGATTCAAAGCCTTGGAACTGGCTGCGCTCGATATTCTTGCCCTGCGTCAGGGCGGCGGGCGCAAAGGATTTCAGAAAGTGGATCAGCAGATTGGCGATATTCTGGATGCGATTGACGCGGCTTAAATAGCGGGATTCTTCGCTCCGCTCAGAATGACAGGGAGGGAGCAGAATGACATGCCCTGCCTGCCGTGCCGTGTCAGCAGAATGACACGCTCTGCCTGCCCTCCCGTGTCACTCTGAACGCAGTGAAGAGTCTCGCCTTTCGATACGGGATTCTTCGCTCCGCTCAGAATGACAGGGAGGGAAGACAGAATGACAGCGGCAAGGCAGAATGACAGGGTGGAAGGCAGAATGACAGGGTGGAAGGCAGAATGACAGCGACTGGGATTCATCACCTCTTCTGCACCATCAGCAAAATTCAAATCATAACTCTCTGATTTCCGATTTTCCCTTTTTATGTTGCGGACGACTCTGCGCAGACACCTTTCATCACCTCCCCGGCATTTAAAAAACTCTGTAACAATTTTAAATAATACGATTTTTTTAATATAAAAAAATATTTCCTTGAACAAAATCGGCAAACGTGTATAATATGCTATACACACTGTATAATCCTTAAATCCTGTACCGGATTGCAAACTTTTATCAGATAAGGACAGAAAAAAATGCGGAGAGTATATAAACTCAGCGCCAATATGGAAGATTATCTGGAGGCGATTTTTCACATCATCTCCAAAAAACAGGCAGCAAGAGCCAAAGACATCGCCAAGCGTCTGAAGGTGAACAATTCTTCAGTAACAGGCGCGCTCAGGACTCTGGCCGAAAAAGGCTTTATCAATTACGCCCCTTATGATCTGATCACCCTGACCTCAAGGGGAACTGCGCTTGCCGGGGAAATCATCAGAAAGCACGAAGCCCTCCGGGATCTTTTTGTCAAAGTGCTTTATGTGGAAAGCATCGAAGCCGAAGAAGCTGCCTGCAAGATGGAACATGCCGTATCCCCCATGATTCTTGACAGGCTGATCCGTTTTATGGAATTTATGGAATCCTGTCCCCGAAGCGGTGAAAACTGGATAAAAGAATTTTGGGGAAATTGTGAAACTGCCTGCAAGAACGATAAACCCTATCAAAACTGCGAAGCCTGTATCAGCCGCTGTCTGGCAGATTTCAAGATAAAGAAAAAGCTGCTGGAAAACAAATCAAAGGAAACGGTTCTTAAAAAGCTGACCCCGGGGCAGAAGGGAAAGATTCTGAAAATCAAGGGCGACGGTGAAATCAGCAAGCAGACCGCGGCCATGGGGCTTATGCCCGGCAGCCTGATCGAGGTGGAAAATATTCCGCCGACCGGTGAATCCATGGACGTCAAAGTGCGAGGCTATCATATCACGCTCAAGAATGAGGACGCTGCCAGAATCACTGTCGAACTCTATGACAGCGAAGTGAAAAGCGAAAAAAGTGAGAAGCGAGAAGCGAGAAGCGAGAAATGAGGCGGCTTTCCGTTTGATGACCCGCAGATTTTGAAAGCCGTTCCCTGAAGTTTCAATCCTTTTGATTTCCGTCATGCTATTTGCTTGAAAAAAACAGTGACATAATGTATAAAGGCTTGAAAGTTAATATAATCAAAGTTCAGGAGGGTTTATGAAAGAAAAGTTTGAGCGGGTCAGGCAGTATCTGCATGACATGGGCATTGCCATTGTCCGGGAAGACGCGGAACAGGAACTGGTGGTTGCGGAAGATGAGGAAAAGGGCGTCAAGAATCTGGTGATTGACTGCGAAGCCCCGATTCTGGTGCTG
>DZCT01000115.1:0-1802 GCA_022736535.1 Desulfatirhabdium butyrativorans
CATGAGAAGGTCAGGGAGGTTCGGGGTCAGAGGTTCGAGGTCAGGGGCATCCCCGAACCCCTCACCCCGAACCTCGCACCCGCTCTTTAGAGGGCGGTTCGGGGTCAGAGGTTCGGGGTCAGAGGCGTCCCCGCACCTCGAACCCCGCACCCCGAACCCGCGTTTCCCGAAACGCCGTTTCAGGGCTTCCGCCATGTACGCGTAATCATCCTGCTCCGCAACGGTTCTGATTTTGTATTTCCGATACGCGGGTTTGTGCGCTTTTCCGTGGATAAAAACCGCCATTGCTGCCACAGGATTTGTTCCCATGATGTTTGAATTATCAAAGCATTCGATACGTTCCGGGAGACGGTTCATTTTCAGCTTTCGTTGCAGTCTGCCAAGAAAATCCGCTTTTGCGGCATTTGAATTGATGAGTGCTTTCAGACGGTTTTCAGCGTTTTGTGCTGCCATTTCAATCAGACGGGCTTTTTCGCCCCGCCGGGGATTCAGAATGCTCACTTTTTCGCCTTTGACGCTTTTCAGCCAGTCCTCCAGCACGGGCGCATCTTCAAGCAAAAGCGGCGCAAGAATTTCTTTGGGAACAAAATGACTCTCTTTTTCATAATATTGGCGGATAAACGCGGCGAGCATTTCCGCATCTGTTGACAGGGTTTCGGGAAAATGAAAATCCCGCGTTCCCAGCAGATAGCCGTTTCGGACAAAAAGCACTGTTATCAGAGACATTTCAGGGGACGAGGCAAAGCCGATAATGTCTCTGTCCTGAAAATCTGTTGTGACGGAAACCTGCTTTTCCAGAATTTTTTCAAGTGCAAACATTTTGTCCCGGAGCGATGCGGCGCGCTCAAAATCCTGCCGGTCTGCGGCGGTCAGCATGTCCTGTTTTATTTTATGAATCAAATCAGGGGTTCTGCCTTTTAAAAACAGAATCACTTCATTCACGATTTCACGGTAAGCGGCTTGTTCCACCGGCAGACAGCATGGACCCAGGCAGATGCCCATCTGATAATTCAGGCAGGGGCGGGAGCGGGTTTGAAAGACACGATTCCGGCATTTGCGGAGTTTAAATGTCTTGTTGATGATGTTGAGCGTCTGCCCCACTGCCGGGGAAGAGGAAAAAGGACCGAAATAAATGGCTCCGTCTTTTTCCGGCTTACGGACAAGCGCAAGGCAGGGATAGGGATTTTGGACATCGAGACGCAGGGAGGGATAGCGTTTGTCGTCTTTCAAAATCACATTGTATCTGGGGCGATAGCGTTTGATCAGATTGGATTCAAGGATCAGGGCGTCCTGCTCCGTGCCGGTGACAATGGTTTCAAAATCTGAGATTTTCCTGACCAGCGCGGATGTTTTCATGTCGAGCTGTTCGGGATTTTTGAAATAGGAAGCCAGCCGTTTTTTCAGATTTCGGGCTTTGCCCACATAGATAATGTTTCCGGCTGCGTCTTTCATCAGATAAACGCCCGGATTTGAGGGCGCGGCGGAGAGTTTTTCGTTGAGCATGGTCGGTATTTTCTTTCCGAAAGGCTATGCTTGCCTTCCGGCTGTTTTTTATTTGGGGCTTGACACACTTTAAGAAATTTCGTATAAAAAATAGAGATTTTTTATATTTTCTAACAGCATAGACTGCATTTTTTATTTCTGTCATTTTGACGATCTGTTTTGTCATTTCGACGAACGGAGTGAGGAGAAATCTTTCCAATGAATGACAAGATTTCTCGCTTCGCTCGAAATGACAGGATAGAGCAGTTTATGACGATGAAACTTATATACAGATAATTTCAGTTTTGAAAAAAGTCAAT
>DZCT01000115.1:1902-12442 GCA_022736535.1 Desulfatirhabdium butyrativorans
AGTTTATGACGATGAAACTTATATACAGATAATTTCAGTTTTGAAAAAAGTCAATCATAAAAAAAATGATATATCACAGAGGAAGTTGATGGATAACAATATCACTTACACAGAACAGCTTATTCAGGAAATAAAAGCAATGCCTGAAGAATATCTGCCAAATCTCCTGAATATTGTCCGGCTTTTCCGTGAAAGCATCGTGTTGAAACCGGCGGAAAGCAGTTTCCGGCAAGGCTGGAAAGAAGCTATGTCCGGAGAGACACTGCCGATTGGGGAATTGTGGACAGGTATTGATAATGATAAATAAAAAGGCAAATCAGACAGATATTACCTAAGATCAAGTAGTTCGGATAATTAAAGAATTGTAAAAATAGAAGTTCAATTTTAAATTTTAAGACAAAATTAAACAATATGGAAAACATAAAGAAACTTATAAAGATATTTAGAGAATCTGTAAAACGATTCATAAAACCGTTCATAAAAAGCTCTATCTGGTTAATATCAGCTATCGCTTTCGGTTTATTACAGCTTTGGTTTTTAGGACTGAGAAATACTTTGGTAAAAGTGCCTTTTCCTTATGAGGAAATATTAATTGAAGGAGGGTTATTATTTTTTTCAGGTACGGTAGTCACCTCAATAACAGCGGATTACTACCTTTCTAAAATTCCAGTTGACTCAAGATTAGTTTCCGGTTTTTTATTTTACTTTTTTCCGCTGTTAGTTGTCGTTATAAGTTCCTGAATTTATGTTGTTTGTTTCGGTAAAACATCAACGGAACTTGACATGAACTTTTTAGCAGACATAGAGTTGATTATATTTGTTCTGACGATAATTTATGCCTTTGTTGCTAAAACAATTCTCTTCTATTTAGAAAACTGATTCATTCTTTTTAAGGAGAAAAAAATGGAGCTATTTTTCAGATGGTATTTAGTGCCGATATTGGCTTTTTTTACAATTCTATTCATTTATGTTGCTATCAGATTTCTTCTGAAGAAAAAGGTGCTTATCGCTGATGATGATAAAGAGATACGGGAAAATCTGAGAACTTTTTTGGAGCAAAAGGGGCATTGGATTTATATTGCTTCTTCAATAGAGAGTGCAAGGGAAATAATAGAGAAAAAGAAACTTGACTACGCAATCATTGACTTAGTTTTTGATCCGTCGAAGCAAAATAAAGATAAGTTTGAAGGGATTAAAATTTTTAAATTTTTAAGGAACAAACAGCCTTCAGCCAAGCTTGTTATCCTTTCTGTCATCCCATTTGCGGAAACGAAGGAGCCGTTTAAGGAAGAACTGAAAGGGGAATTTGAACCTGAAAAACTGCTTAAAGAAATTGAAGAAAATTATGTCTGGAAAGCCGGTGAAAAGAACTATCTTTTAGAAGTATTAAATAAACTGGCAATATAATCGTGACATATCTGAGGAGAAAAGAGAGTGTGCAATCACCTTTGTTCTGATAAATGGAATCAACTGAAAGAACAGGCTGAAGTTATCAACCAGCCTGAAAATCATCTGAAAAACCTGATTAAAGAAAACGCAAGACTTGAAAAATTCTCCTTAAAAGGCGGCGGGATTTTTTATGATTTCTCACGTCAGCGGTTAGACGAAAACACGCTGAAACTTCTGCTTGAGCTTGCCGAAGAACGAAAATTGAAAGCGCATTTTCAGGCAATGATGAGCGGAGAAAAGATCAACACGACGGAAAAGCGGGCTGCGCTTCACACGGCTTCCAGAGATTTTTCAAACAACGCCGTGTTGCTTGACGGCAAAGATGTCATGCCTGAAATCAGAAAGGTGAGAGATGAGATAAAGGCATTTGCAGAAAAGATTCACTCGGGAAGAATCACCGGCTCGACCGGGAAGGCTTTCAAGCACATAGTCGTGATCGGCATCGGCGGCTCATATCTCGGCACGGAGTTTGTCTCTGAGGCATTGGGCGCATTCGCAGATAAGCAAATCCGAATCCATTACTTAGCCAATGTGGATATTCACAATTTCGGAAAAATCGCCGCCAGCATTGAGCCGGAAACGACTTTGTGGATTGTGGTTTCAAAGAGCTATACGACTGCGGAAACTTCGGCAAATACCGAACAGGCTTACGCTTTCATGAAGTCAAAAGGCATTGATCCTGCAAAGCATGTCGTTACCGTCACGGCAAAAGACAGTCCGGGCGACGACCCTTCAAATCCGGTGCTTGCTTCGTTTTATATGTTTGACTTCATCGGCGGGCGATACAGCGTGACTTCTGCGGTGGGCGGCGTTCCGCTCAGTCTTTATCTCGGATATGAGCGATTCGAGCGATTCCTCAAAGGCGCAGAGGAAATGGACATTCACGCCAAGACTGCACCTCCGGAGAAAAATCTTCCGCTCATTGCCGCTTTGATCGGTATCTGGAACAACAATTTCTTGGGCTATCCGGCTCAGGCGATTATTCCTTACGCAGACCCCTTGCGGAAACTTGCGCCCCATGTGCAGCAATTGTATATGGAGAGCAACGGCAAATCTGTTACTAAACACGGCGAATTTCTTGCAGAACAAAGCGGCGTGATGATTTTCGGAGAGCCGGGAACCAACGCCCAGCACTCGTTTTTTCAGATGGCGCATCAGGGGCGTCCGTTTCCCATTGACTTTATCGGCGTCATCAATCCGCAATACACGCAATACCAGACAACATCCAAAGGCGTGAGCAATTATCAGGAATTGTGGGCGAATCTGATTGCTCAACCCATGGCGCTGGCAATGGGAAAAGACGATGCGGATAAGTCAAAATTTTTCTCCGGAAACAGACCGTCTTCCACTATTTTGTTAAATGACTTGTCGCCGGAAAACGTGGGCAGACTGCTCGCATTTTATGAAGCAAAGACAGTGTTTGAGGCATTTGTGTGGGGCATCAATCCCTTTGATCAGTTCGGCGTGGAACTCGGCAAAAAGCTGGCTTCCGGCATCCGCAAGGAAATGGCTGCCAAAAATCAGAACAAAGATCATTGCTTTGATCAGAGCGACGCCATTATGAAATTTTATTTGGAAACGCTCTTTTCGGGAAAGCTGTAATTTTTTTGTTTCTCGCAAAGACGCAAAGGGCGCAAAGGGAAAGAAATTATAAAAAATCTTTGCGGGTTTAGCGCCTTTGCGAGAACTTTTATAGTCTCATCCCTCTGTATTTCAATCTAACTTAAACAAATCAAGCTGAACCCGCTCTTCTTTTTTCCGCTTTTTTGCCTGAGATGTCTCAAAGCTTATCAGGCTTTTTTCAATATCCGAGACAAAAGGCGAAATTTCCCTTTCCGCAGATTTGCCGAAAATTATGCGCTTTTTCACATGCGTCAGGATCAGCCTGTCTTTGGCGCGAGTCATTCCCACATAAAAGAGCCTGCGCTCCTCTTCAATGTCAACTTCTCTTTCACGCCGCGAGTCGTTAGAACGGGAAGCGGACTCAGGGCGTCTGTACGGAATGAAATCTTTCTCGCAGCCTACAATAAAAACAACCGGAAATTCAAGCCCTTTGGCAGCGTGCAGGGTCATCAGCGTGACTTTTTCCGCATTGATGTCATGCACATCCGCATCGTTGTTTTGAAGCGCAATTGTCTCAAAAAAATCGGATGTATTTGCTCCTGTCGCCTTTGCCGTGGAGAGAAGCTGCTGAAAGACTTCTTCTGTTTTGCGGTTTTCTCTTATCATCCGTGACAGACCTGTGTTTTCAACAAGAAAGATCAGCTTTTCCTCAACAGATTTCTCCGAGATATTTTTCCTGTATTC
This sequence comes from Desulfatirhabdium butyrativorans, assembly GCA_022736535.1. GTDB lineage: Bacteria > Desulfobacterota > Desulfobacteria > Desulfobacterales > JAIFKL01 > JAIFKL01. Next base: position 5,659 of record DZCT01000115.1, read on the forward strand.
AAAGATTGTCTCTGCAAATGAGCAAAGTTTTCGCTGCTTCTCGCTGTCCATGTCCGGAACGGGAATCCGCTTCACATTTGACAAGGCTTGATTGAGCGTAAATTTGTTCTGATAAAACCATGTCTTGAACCCATCGCATGTCTTTTTGCTCACACCGGAATCGGGCAACGCGGCAATTTTCTGAAAGTCATTGAAAATGCCGATGCCTTCTGTCATCTTGAGAAAAGAAAGCAGTTCCGCAATGCCTTTTCGAGCATATAGATGCGCTCTGTTTGCGATCTGATGCGGAATGCCAGCGCTTTCAAATATCTCCGAAATGACCTGACTCTGCGCGTGGGTTCGGTACAGCACCGCAAAATGCGAGAATCCCCTGTCCGTCTTGATGCCGCTTTCATCGGTTTTGCCGAAGTCAATAGAGTGAAATCCGGTGCCGCCGACCATGCTTTCAATCGCTTTCCCGACGGACACCGCTTCGGACCGCTCTGCGGCAAGTTCGAGAATCGTCAAAGTTTTGAAGCCCTTAATATTTGAATAGACCCGCGTCCCGGAAGGGTTGAGGCTGTGGTTTTTGATGATGTGGTGAGAGGCTTCGAGGATGGTCTCGGCGGAACGGTAGTTTTTGCTGAGGCGAATGACTTCACTTGCGGGATAATCCTCGACAAAGCGTTGAAAATAAGCTGTATCCGAGCCTCGGAATCCGTAAATGGACTGATCCGGATCGCCGATCACGCAAATCTCCGAATCACTCGGAGACAATGCCCTGACAATGCGGTATTGTCCCTGATTCAAATCCTGATATTCGTCCGCAAACACATATCTGAAGCGGTTCTGGTATTTTTGTCTTATCTCATGGTTTGACTCAAGCAGCCTGACGACATTCAGAATCAGGTCTTCATAGTCATAGCAGCATTCCTGCGCGAGCAAAGCCTGATAGCGTTCATACACCGCAGCCAGCAGCGGCGCATCGGCTTTTTCCGCCACAGCGTCAAGCGAATCCTGCGGCTGTAAGATATGCTGCTTGGCAATTGCGATGCTGTCTGAGAGAACATCGGGCTTGAGATGAACGGCAATGCCTTTTTGCTCCGCCTGCCGGATTGCCTCAGAGAGAAATGCTTTTTGCTCATCTTCGTCAATAATCGAATATGCTCCGCCGCATTCCTCTTTGAGTATTTTGAAGCAGAGCGAGTGAAACGTAGCAGTCAGCGGCAGCGAGTATTCATCGCCGATGAGCAATTTGAGGCGGTCCCGCATTTCCCGCGCCGCCTTGTTGGTGAAAGTGACGGCAAGAATATGCTCAGGCGAGACATTCCGATGTCTGATGAGATAAGCGATTCGATGCGTCAGCGTCAGGGTTTTGCCGGCTCCGGGTCCTGCGATGATGAGCAGCGGACGCCCCTCATGCTCAACTGCCCGTAATTGCGCTTCATTCAGATGTGTTAAGATACCCGGCAATTGACTCTCAAATGCCGGCGATGTCTCACAAACCGACTTCTCACTCTGCAAGATTGAGTCAAGCGCGGGGACATCAATCCCCCCTTGAGGGGGGCAGGGGGGTGTTTCCGGCGGAAGAAATGCCTGCGTTTCCTCCGAAGCACCCGCGCCGCCCGCAGACACCCTCCTGCCCCCCTCAAGGGGGGATTTCACTCGACTTCCCCTTTGAAGGGGGCAGGGGGGATATTTCCCGAACAACGCCTGCTGCCCCAGCAGCCTTTCCTTTTCCGCCTGCTCGAAAACCGTTATTTTTCCGTATTCTCCGTCATATCCGGGAGAAATATGAATCTCTCCTGCCCGCATTCGTCTGATTGCCTCGGAGAGCAAAGGAATACCCGCATCATCAATGCGCTCCGGGGAGCAGTCAAGCAAAATACCCATCTCCGAACCGAGTGTCTCAAGCACAGCCTGATAATGTGCAAGAACTTTTTTAGAACCCGCTCCCACGCTGAAAATTTCCGAGAGCATTTCCGGCAGCGGGATAATATGCTGAAACGGAAGGGCTTTTTCCGGCTTTACACCTTCTGCTCTGTCAGCAAGTTCTTCCACACGATATAACACGCCGATAGTCAACGGTTTTCCGCAGACCGGACACAAGCCCTTTTTTGACATGCTTTCACGGGGATGAAGGCAGACATTGCATTTCCGATGCCCGTCAAAGTGATATTTGCCTTCCTCCGGGTACATATCAATCGTTCCCAGACATTGATTCGGGTCGCCGGTTTTCAAAGCTGATTTTACAGCAAAATAGGATAGTTCAGTATTGAAGATATTGGCGTTTCGTCCCAGATTCGCGGGAGAATGCGCGTCGGAATTGGAGACCAGCGTTATATTGTCCAAGCCTGAAATCCGCCAGTTCATGGGCGGGTCTGAGGAAAGTCCGGTTTCTGCGGCAAAAATTTCCGGCAAAAGTTCTTCAAAGCATTCCGCCAGCGAGTCAAAGCCTGATTTTGAACCCAGCACCGAAAACCAGGGCGTCCAGATATGAGCGGGAATCAGAAATGACTCGTCTGAGCAGTCGAGCAGTATTTTCAGCAGCGTTTTGGCGTCAAGCCCCAGAATGGGCCGCCCGTCGGATTTGATATTCCCGATGGCGTCCAACTTTGCATTCAGGACTGATGCGGTTTCCGCATCCGGCACAAATATGACATGGTGATTTTTGCGGGTTTTCCCGTTTTTTTTATAAATGTTGCTGATTTCACACTGCAAAATAAAACGGACTTCTCTCCGGCAGGACGGCGGAATCTGCCTGTCGCATTGTCTCGCGATATCCTCCCGCAGCCTGAAAATCCCCGGCTCCGCGGGAATGAGCTTTTCCCGTATCTCGGAGAACCATGCCGGATGCGTGAAATCGCCCGTTCCGACAAGGGTAACGCCTTTCAACTGCGCGGCGATATAGACATTTTCAAGATCAAGATTTTTCGCTGTGGCTCTTGAAAATTTGGAATGAAGATGAATGTCTGCTATGAATCTCATTATCTGCCTGAGTTATAAAGAAATTGTTCAGGCTCGGTCCCGGGAAGGACATACAAGCCCACGTTGTTGAGGACATCCACCCGGCAGCGTTTCAGAAACAGCGGACAGCTTATCAGGATAAATATGAAAAATCCGTATCCTGCCGCAGGTCCGAATTGAAAAAATCGGGGTAGTGGTGTAGAATAGGTGATTTTGAGGTGTCATTCTGAACGAAGTGAAGAATCTTTGTTTTTATAATAATCTGTTATAATAAGAGATTCTTCGCTGACCCTTCGCTCCGCTTAGGGCTTCGGCTCAGAATGACAGCGGATAACAGCGGCAGAATTCATCACCTCTTCTACACCACTACTAAAATCGGCATGTCCTTTAGGTTGAGAGTTTTTTTCAAAAAAATTCATTTATATATACCTTAATCTTCATTAAAAAGCAAGCCCTGTTTTCTGCCGGTTTCCGCCTTCCGGGGCGGAATTGTCAGGCGTATTTTGAATTAAGTCTTTGCAATCAGTCGGTTATATTCAATCCGATTTAATGCAATAATACATTGCATTATTTTGTATTTTACGGTATAGTATTTTAATTCTTTTTGAAACTGTAACAGAAGAGGGAACTGAAAACATGAACAGAAAAGCGGTGTTGTATTCTCACTTCGGCGGGCTTAACAATGACAAATATAAAAAGGATGTTTCAGAATTAGGCAAAAGTCCTTATGTGAAAAGATTTGAAGAAATGATAAAGGTAAATCTTGAATCTTTAAAACAGATACAGGATTATATCCTTCCTGCCGTATATGTTTTCATAGACATGGGAACCTACGCTATAATTAAGCAGAAAAAGGGAATAATCAGCGATTCCGGCGTTGACCATGCCTTACAGGAGAAAAATTTAATTTCTGAGCTTGAAAAAATTGAAAAACAGGTAAGGCAAAAAATAGCCGATGAAAAAATAGCCGCTCAAAAATTCCTTCTGTTATCTGAGAAAGATGCTATAGATAACTATCCGAAATTTATATATGTCGGTATCAATGAACTTGGTTCTCTTCTGGATGAACTGGAATCAGTTAAACCGGAATTGCCCAAATATTTAGGAGGCAGGGACGGAAACAAATTTACATACGACGCGCCCAAGTTTGTGGAGGCGGGAATCCGAATTGAATCGAATGTGCTTAACAAACAGGAACTGATTCTCAGGATTGACGAAGATGTAAGCGTCTGTTACAAAGGGATAAAAGCCTTGATGGACAGCTATCCCCAAGTAATGGGAAACTCTTTTCATTATTTTTCAGGGGATTATGGCATATATGATGAAAAGGGATCCCCGGCAGATGATCACCCGAAAAATAATTATGCGGTGCGGGTTCATTTCTTTATTGATCCGAAAACGCAGAAACCTGACCCGGCATTGGATTTTTTTCTTGCAGATTTGACGGAATTGGGCGCGGTGCAGAAAATACCGGCTGGTAATTGCAGCTCCAAACTTAAAGACCTTATGAGTAACGGAGGTCATAAAGAAGCCGGAGCGAGAAAAACGCCTGAAATTATCTCCGGCGCAGGGCTTGTTGCTTCATATTCGGTATTGCGTGATTTGCCGCCCTTTATGTGTTTTGATATGAATGTCACATGGATAGACGATCATCTGAAACGCAGGCTTTTGGAAGTGCTTGAATTCATATCGCCGGATGATACGGAGTGTGTTGACGATGCAAAATTCAGGAAAAACAGGCATCCCGGAAATATCACTCCGGAAAATATCGCCGGTTCAGGCGGTTATTTGGAAATCCTTTTGTCCGGCTGCATGTTTCACAGCCTGATCAGCGATGATCGTCAGCAGGCAACCGTATATTCTCAAACACTTAAAAAGCTTATTAATAAAGAATTGTCTCTTGATGAGAGCAAGAGGATTTTTAAAGAAAAACGTAAAGAGATCAAGAAGATTCTTGAAGAGAAATACGGAAAGGTATTGGAATGTTGGGCTTCGCAGGAATATGCGGATAAACCCGTACCGTTGGATACTTTTTACAATTGGGCGAAAACCGAAAAAGAGACCAAAGCGAACAAGGACAAATTGGTCAACGGACTGACGGAAGACGCCCTCAGATACTTGGAATTAGTTGCTGTGTGGGATAATTTTGTGAGGTCGTTTGAGAAATTGCGCCTTGTTACGGAATAAAAAATAAGGAGACGCTATCATGGGAAAAAATCATTTGAATTGGTTATTTTATGATCACAGGGACTTGAAAACGGATTTCTTTATATGTATTGACAAATATATCCGTGAAGGACATCCCTGTTATAAGGATATAGTAACCTCAAGATATTATGAGAAGAAATCTGTCTCTGAAATTTCTGAAAAATATCAGGAGCTAAAAACAGAAGTGCTTTCCTGTTTGAAATCCAAAGACTGGACTCATGAGGATTTTAATGTTCTTGATATTGCCGAATTTGATTATATGCCCGAAGTGGTGAAAAAGGAAAGCCCTGAAAAATACGAAAGTATCAGCAGGTTTTTATCCGAGAACAACAACAGGGCGGCGTTTTTCGTAAAAGACAGATACCCCGAGGGCTTGAGGGAAGCGGAAAATCCCGAGCTGATTAAAAAGTGGTTCGGTGTCGAATATGCTCCCTCATCAGCATACAGCCCCGAGCCTGTCCCTATCCCCCCTGCGATTGAAGCTGTTACTTCTGCGGTTGAAGCTGCTCCCTCGTCAGGTTACAACTCCGGATCTGCTGCTCCCATGACTCCCCAGACGATTCTTGAGATATTGGGGAATCACATCAGCGTCATTCTGGAAAAGTTCAAAACAGAGGAGAAAAAACGGTTCGTGGGGTTTTTGTCTGAAATTGAAATTGCAGGGACGGGGAGGGAAGGTAAAGAAAGATCACTTAATCTCTTTAAGTTTTGTATGGGTTTTTCGTTTCTGAAAGAGATTTTCTTATCGGCCAGATATTCTTATGCGGCTGATACCGGAATCACTACCAGAGGACTCAAATTCAAAGGAGAGAAATCCCCTTCTCCGCAGGCAAAAGAGGAAAATCAGGTGCATCTGCTGGCAAATGAGTTAATCCGAATTGTTGAGGATGACCTTAAAGAGAGTGAAGAATGAATAAAGCTGTTATATTGAAGGGATAAAAATGCCGACAATCAATCTGCATGTTCCTGACAGTCTGTTTATCCACCGGGCAATTTCTGTTGAAGAATTTACAAAAGAGAGTCAGTTTGTTCTGGCTTCTTATCTGTACAGTAAGGGCTATCTGAGTTCCGGGGCCGCGGCTGATATGCGCGGGATGAACAGAGCGGACTTTCTTCTGACAATGGGGCGTTCAGGTATTCCTGTTGCTGATTTGGACGGCTATGAATTGGACAGGGAAGTAGAAAATGCCTGAGCATAGCTTTCAAGTGATTATATGCAACTAATCTGTAACATCTTATTACTCTGTGAAAATCTAAGGAAAAGCAATGCAGCCTAAACGTATTCAAGAGCTTCTTCAAATTATCGGGAAAGAGGTCAATTCTACTGAAGATTTTCGACAGTTTTTGGAGAAATACGGCAGTGAACTGGATCAGGATTTTCTGATAGCTGTTGCCTTTATTGTGAAACGTGCTCGGGAGAGCGGAGAAGAAAGTATTGCCGCTTTTTTTATGCGAATCATAGAAGTCGTACAGGTATTGTTGTCGCTTCGTCAGGTTTCGCAAGGGGTGAAGGCTTCATCAGGCTTTTCAGGCGCAGAAGTTGAAATTGAATCCGAAAATTACAGAAATGACCTATTGGGAAAAATCAACCCAAATGAGGCTTATATCCGTGCTGGTGTCAATTTGGAGC
>DZCT01000116.1:0-5431 GCA_022736535.1 Desulfatirhabdium butyrativorans
TACAAGGCTCACATTCAATGATTTCAGATGATTCATTGCCGGATGAGATGAGGGTCTCTACAAGGCTCACATTCAATGATTTCAGATGATTCATTGCCGGATGAGATGAGGGTCTCCTGCTCAGAGATTATCCAGTATGGATTTGATATCATCGCCGATCTCCCGAAGATTGGAAGTGACAATCTGCCAGATAATATTCGGATCCACATTGAAATAAGCATGAATGACAATGTTCCGCAGCCCGACCATCCGCTTCCACGGAACATGCGGATATCGGAAACGAACGTCCGATCTTATCTGCGGAATGAATAATGTCTTCCAGAAAAATCGCCGGGCTTCTCTGAGCCATATATAAACAACCTCATTCAGAATTGAGTCTTTAAGTTGCGGTTTCAAAGCGCCGACCGTTGCCAGATCAACTTTTCTGCCCAGAATCTCCTCAAGGTAATCATGAAGATCAATGAATTCCCACCCTACAGGTTCGGAAAATTCGACCAGCAGGTCCACATCACTCTCTTCAGTTGCCCGGTCAAGTGTATATGAGCCGAAAATGCCGATCCTTTTCACTTTGAACTTCCGGTTCAGCAGTGACCGCTGTTCTTTCAGAACCTGCTCTATTCTGTTTTTTGTGATCATTTTTTAACCTTTTTTCAAATAATTCAGATGGATGATGATGTGAAAAACGCTTCGTCCGGGCTAAGAAGATTTTCGCACCCCGGAGAACATTCCCACGCAGAATGTGGAAATTTTGTAAGGGCGCGCCGGCAGCACGCCCTTACAATTGCACACAGCATTCGGAATATCAAGCGCTATTTCTGTGATACAGACGGCTCCCGTCTTAATTTCAGATAATTATCTTCTCAATCACCTTCCGTGAAAAACAGTACATGGGAACGGTTTTGCTGCCCATCCTGCCGGTTCGGGTGGAACGCCGGCTGCCGCTGCTTAACCATCCCCGCGCTGTCCAGTCCCGAATGACCGATTTTGTTTCAAATCCGCCTGTTGTCAGCAATTCATTGGTCGCTTTCACCGTGAAACAGATTTCTTCCCACAGGTCTTCTTCTGAAGCAAAACTGCCCGGCATGACAGCAGGCATCCGCATCCTTTTAATATCCCAGCGCCCTGCCCAGCCTTCAGGCGGGCTTTCATTTACCTGCCGATGCCGGTTTCGGAAACGATTCTGATTGGAAAGCGCCCATTCATAGAGCCATCGCAATGCTGCTGTTCCCTGGTCCGTTCCGGGCTGCGGAATAAGATATACGGCTTCCCGAACATGCTTTTCTCTGATGCAGGTCTCGTGAGCCTCAGCCAGCATGACCGCCCGTTGCAGGATGTTTTTCAGTTCCCGCACATTTCCGTAAAAATACAGCCCGGATAAAAATGACAAAGCATCGGCAGTTATTTCCGAAATATTCAGCGCTTCTGTTCCTGCTGACTGCTCATTGTATTCTTTTCGGAATTGCCGGATAAAATAAGCCGCCAGCTTGGGAATGTCTTCTTTTCTTTCCCTTAACGGCTGAATATATAAAGGAAAGGTGCTGATTCGGTGAAAAAGGTCTGTCCGCATGTCCGCCGCTAATTTCTCAATCGGCTTATTGGTGGCGCATAAGACTCTCACGTTGAGCGATTCCTCTTTCAGTCCGCCGATTTTTGTGATCACACGGTTTTCAAGCACTCTCAGGAGGGTCAGTTGAAATTTGACCGAAGCTTCCCCGATTTCATCCAAAAAAAGAGTCCCGCTGTCAGCTTCCCGGAATTTTCCGTTTTTGCAGATTTCCGCGCCGGTGAACGCGCCTTTTTCATATCCGAAAAATTCGGATTCCAGAAGCGTATCAGGCAATCCGGCACAATTGACCGGAACAAAAGGCTTTTCCCGTCTCGGACTCAGATCATGAACGGCTCTTGCCGCCAATTCTTTTCCCACGCCGGATTCTCCCGTAATCAGCACGGTCCAGGGGAATCGTGCAATTTTGCGGATACAGGCTTTCAGTTGCTTCATCATTCCGGAATCGCCGATGATATTTTCAAAAAACCCGTTTTGTTTCATGGCTTCATTTTTCCTCTCTGTCCGCTTATACAAGACAGAAGGGAGATTTTTTACATGAAGCTGAAAAAATTTACGGGGAGAGGATTGGTTTGATCATATATTAGACTTTTTCGGAAATAAAAAAGGTTCTCGCAAAGGACGCAGAGAGCGCAAAGAGAGTCTTACAAACTGAGTTTCTTAAAGAAACTCAGTTTGTTTGTGCGGCCCGGCTAAGAATAGACGCGGGAGACTCAGCCGCTTATTTCCGAAAATGTCTATTCGCTGTGATTTTGAACACTGCATGGCGGACACGCTTCGCTTTGTCCGCCCTACATTATTAATGCAAACATGTAGCAAACATGTAGGGTGGACAAAGCGAAGCGTGTCCACCGCTGCTACTCAAAACGGTCTTCCCATAAATATTTTAAGTCTATCTCAATTTTTTCAAATGGTTCAGCCCGAACCTTATCGTTTTCCATAAAGGTATTCAACAGAAGCCATAAGCCTGATTCAAGCCGGAATGTCTCGAATATTTTAATAAACGGATTGATCATCCACAAAAAACTGACGCCGTGGTGAGCAAATATCGGCATTTTGATGATTCGGTCAATCCTCATCGTGCCGGGGGAAAGAATTTCGCACACCCAGTCCGGCGGAACGGAAAACCAGTTTGTTTCGGGCAAACTTGGCAGGCTTTCTTTTTTCCACCCTGCCAAATCCGGAACAATGGTATGTTCTCCGAGCTGAATTTCAGGTTCGGAAAGAATCCACCATCCCCCGGGACCGCCATGACGCCCCAGTCGGTAAGGTCCCCAGATTTCGCCCATCAGCGAAGATGAGACATTGGCGTGTTTCGGCGAGGGTCTCGGCATCGAATGAAGCTCACCGTTGATAATTTCGCCGACCCTGTTTTCGGAAAGTTTAAATAAATCGTCATAATTCGCTTTTTTAATTGCTTCTTCACTCATAGCTTTCAATTCCGTCATTTTTAATTTTGTCAGCAGGGCATGTCACCGACATGCCCCTGCGGTGTTCAATAGACATTTTCGGAAATAAGCGGCTGAGTCTCCCGCGTCTATTCTTAGCCTGGGCCGCAAAGCTGTCGGAATGTCATTTCGAGCGGAGCGAGAAATCTTTCCTCCTTTGCGCTCTCCGCGTTCTTTGCGAGAACCTTTTTTATTTCCAAAAAAGTCTAATGCTTTCAGAAGATTTTCTGAAATGTTCTGAGAAGCAGTTCTGCCGGTTTTCATTTTCTCAACTGAGGAAAAAATGACTTCTCCGGTTTCTGTATCAAAGAGCCGCATCAGCACAAAAGACTGAAAAAAAGAACGCTCGGTTTCTATCAGCAGCATGAGCTTTGCGTTCAGCAGATTCGGATACAGCCGGTTTTCAGCACCTGTCAGAGAGGATAAAGCGATGTTCAGTTCTTCCAGTATGAGGTTAAATTCCCGGCGTTCTGCGATTCTGATATGGGGACAGCGGGATTTTATCTCCTGAATCAGAGCTGAGGAAATTATGCCTTCTTTTCCCTGAGAATATGCGCTTTTTACCGAGTCATAAGTAACTGCCATTGTCAGTTCTCCGGAAGCAGAATGACTCTCGGACGGTTCATATCTCGGCAATTTCTTCTCGATTTTATCAAGCAGCAGCAGAATATGATCCTGTTTCCGCTCTGCTTCTTCCTGCATAATTTTTGCAATCTGAATTTGAAAATAATAGGACAGGGCTTTCCAGCTTAAAAATACGCCGAACAGGAGCAAAAGAAATACCGGCAAGGCAATCAAACAGGCTCTCAAATTTTTTCGCTCTATTTTTTGATAAGCTTTAATTTCAGTCAGTTGTCCCGAAGACTCAGCGCCGCCTCTGTTTTGATTGCCATTCAGCGGCATCGGTATGACAGATTCGCTCAGTTCCGGTGTTTCAAGTGATTCATCCGAGCCGAAATAACTGAATCTCGGATTCCCGTAGAGCAGATAAGCTGCCCAACTTACAGAATCCTGTCCGTACTTTTCTGTCAATGACTGTCTGCTCTCTTTCACAGCTTCTCCGACGCTTTTGCCGGAAAAAATATGCCTGTAAAACTCAAGCGCGAAATCACTGCCGGACTGATCTTTTATTTCCCAGAAAGTCCCGATATAATGCCGGACGCCCGCATAGAGAAAGGCATTGGCAAGCCCGAAAGAAGCTTCCGCTCCTTCGGATTCCCATGCGTCTGTGCGGGCGGACTGGCAGGCATTGGAAAAAATGAGTGAAGGCATGGCTGCGCCCCCGGCCATTTTATAAATATCCTCAGCCTTGAAAGAACCGTCTGTCAGTTTCCATCCGCTCGCGCCGGCGCCTTCGGAATCATGCCGGGAAAAATATTCCGCATGACCTGCGAAATGCAGCATATCATAATCTTTGAGCCTCAGTCTGATCCGCTCCGCCCTGATGTCCGAATCAAGCGAAACGTCTGTCAGGGCTTGATGCTGATTTGCATATCTGAAGAGATTCATGCCTTCCGCACCCGCGGCGGGCAGATTTCCTTCAGGATTCGCAATGATCCATAATTTGAGCGGTTTTGTCAGATTCCGGTTCCGGTTTCCGCTGATTTTCTGACGGGTTCTGACATATCTGCCCGTGCTGAATCGCCGACAGAGAAATGTCTCTCCGATACAGATCAGTTCCCAAGGGATATGAACCAAATGATCGTCCAGACTGAAAATCAGATGGAGTGCGTCGCTTGTTCCGAGCCTGTCTTTGATGCCCGGCGTCAGCAGATCGTCGCACAGCATCCGTCCATATAGGTTGAGACATTCTGCCGCATCCGAAGTTTTGCCGGCTTTTCTGCTGTTTCTGTTCAATATCTCGGCAAGCCTGCGGCAGTGCTGTGCGATGCGGTCCGGGGAAACGGGCATTTCTTCATAGGTCCATATCGGATGATCCGGCGTGTGAATGCCGATCTTCAGGAAATCTTTATCGGAAAAGGCTTCAAGATAAATTGTCCTTTTCATGCAGCCCCTTTTCGCTGATTTCAAAAACGCAGCGTCCTTTTTCATGCCCGTTCTGTTCAAGAATGAATTGATAGCATCCCTGCGGCAAGTCATCAAAACGCACAGATTCGCCCCGCAGATTCCGTGCAAACATCTTTCCGTCGTCTTTTATCAGCGTAAGGCTGATGTTTTCTGCATTCTGATTGCCGCTGAACACTTTTACTCTTATTGTGGAGTTGCCGCTTTCCGATTCCTCCGCATATATCTCGGTTTGCAGATTGCCGATTTTTCTGTTCAGGCATATCTCATCTGCTGACGATGTACCTGAGCGCACCAAAGCAGGTTCAGGCAGCCGGAACATCTCCGTAAGCGGCGATAAGATCCGATTATAACAGGCTGTTATCCGGTCACGCAGGGATTTCCCGGAAGCATC
>DZCT01000116.1:5531-12397 GCA_022736535.1 Desulfatirhabdium butyrativorans
GTCGTTTTTTCCGAAGCCGGCTCCCAATCATCTAACTCGCTGTTTTTCATAATACTACTTGCGCTCGCAAATTTTTCCAGACAGGTGCGGCATTCTGTAATATGCGCCATCATTCGGATTTTTTCCTCATCGGGCAGACTGCCTCCGAAATAACTCGCAAGTGTGTCTGAGTCTATACATAATTTTGTCATAATTATCCTTTCTCCTGAAATATAAGCTGGAATGCTTTTGGAGTGCTTTTGTGCTAAAATTTCATTTTAGCACTCCGGAGATATATACAAGCCAAAGGCAATTTTTTATACATGAAAATTCTAAAAACATCCTTGTTACGAGGCTCTGCCTCGTAACACAGATCACGGCGGCTCTGCCGCAGGCTTTTCCGGACAGGAATGAGGCAGAGCCTCAACCTGTGCGTTACGAGGCAGAGCCTCGTAACGAGAATGGGGTGAGGGGTCGGAGGTTCGAGGTCAGAGGCTTCACCCCGAACCGCTGACCCCTCACCCCGAACCGTTCTCAGGTCTCATGTTCCTTCAATATCTTCTGTATGGAATGCTTTAATTTTTCTTTGGCTCTGGAGAGCATCACCGCCACTGTCCCGTATTGTTTATCCATAGACGCGGCGATTTCTCTCAGGCTTTTAAATTCGAGCAGATGCTGCCGCAGCATTTCTTTAGTCTCGCCCGGAGGCAGTTTTTCAATGGCATCCATTGCTATTTTCAGCGTCTCTCTGGCTTCGAGCCTGTTCTCCTCGTCATATCTCAGCACGGCTTCAATGTCTTCAACCGGAACTTTAAAATTCCGCTTTGCCATATTGAGCAGTCCTTTTTTGCCGATTTCATTCAAGGTCGTCTGGTTCGCAATCAGCCTGATCCATCCTGAAAGGCTGAGTCCTTTTTTCGGATCATATTGTCTCAGACGGCGGTAATCATTTTCAAACAGATGGATAAAAACTTCGGCGCGCAAATCTTCTATATCTTCCTTAGTATGCGGCACATTATGAAAAGCCAATGTTTCCCTGACTGTATAGTAAATCAGCTTCCAATATTTCCGAACCATGCCGTCCACACTGCCCTGCCGGATGAACTCATCGAGAATCTGCTGTTCTTTTTTGCGTTTGTCTTCTTTCATCGGCTGATGACCTTATCTCCTGTTCTGATTTCTGTCCGGGGACTGTTCCCGATTTTTTCATAATGATTGACAACAATATCTGCATCTTTTCCCATGCAGGCATCTTCGGCAATAATTTCCGTATCCGAACCGAGCCGTTTTCCTGTCACGGGATTATGTTCCGGAGCCTGTTCCCGATACACAATCAGGGGCCATCCTTCCGCGGCTTTCTCTTTCTCAAAAATCGCATTGACATTGCTTTCCGTAACATCTGCAATCTTAGCGAATGTCAGCGGCAATGCCCTGTGAAATTTCTCGGAAAGCTTTTCTGCCATAGTCCGCAACGCCGACCGCTCTTTGGATTCGTCATAGACATCTTTCACAACGATGATTTCAGATGTCCGGATATCAACAAGGCGTGCAATGCCTTCAATGCCGTTTCTGTCCTCGGATGTGTCTGCCAGCAGCAGGGAATGGCAGATTTCCGCTTCATCTCGCGGATCAGAGCCGGGAGCGTCAGCGACCGGAAAAATGCCGGATGACTCAGGGATACTGCGGAACATGCGCTTCAGTTGTTCCTGAACGCTGATTTGAAAACGGCTCCGGGTTCTGAAGCTTTCCAGCAGAAACAGTTGAAACCATGCCCGTTTTTCCTGATCCATAAACTGAAACGGATGCCAATAGATTGGAATTGCTGAGAAAATACGCCCCGTAATACTTGTCTCTCCGCCAGATGCCTCATTGTCAAAGGGATACATCTTCAGAGCATAACGATATTTGGATTGAAATACTTGGGGAATCTGCCGTGTGATGAATATCTCCCTGACGCCTGTTCTGCCGGATTCATCGCTTGCCCGGATTCTGACACTGTTTTTTCCCTCATCCAAGCTCAGGGATTGGTTGAACGCAACCTGAAATCGTAGGGTGGGCAGAGCGCTTTCATCTGTCCGAGGTTGGATTCTGCTGCGCTCTGCCCACCCTGCTGAATCTTGAGTCAATTTCCACTTTCGTGTGCCGATCTCTATGCTCACTTCGGCAATATGGATTTTGCTTTGTATCTGCCCTTCAATGTCAACCTTCTGACTGAAAACGGTCTGATGATCCTGCCATCCTTTCAGTATAATTTCAGGCAGATTGTCTGAGGCTGAAAGCAGCGAAACATCGCTGTCTGCTCTGCTGTCCGGGAAATTCTGTGCAAGCAGTAGCGGAGACGGATTTTTCGTCATCATGTCTGCGCTGATGTCCGTGCTTGTCTCATTTCCCAGTTCGTCTTCAGCCCGAAGGATTACTTTGCCGGCGCCGGTCTTGAGAGGAATTTTGAACAAACCGTCTTTTTCTATCGGAATTGCTTTCCGTCCGCCGTCCGTATCCGCAATAAGGGATTGCACGCCGCTTTCGTCATAGACATAGCCCTGTATCTCATTCTGACGGAAATTCTCTATAAAGATTACGGGACCCGCTCTGTCAACATGAATGACAAGCTTCTGTTCTATTTCGCCGCCTATCAGATTCCGGGCAAAAATATTCATCTCATGTCTGCCCTGATCCAGAGCAAATTCCTCTCTGAATGCAATTTGCTGTGACGAATTTTCAATAAAAACAGGTCGGTCGGCGATAATGACTTCCGAAACATAACGCTCATCTGCTGCCGCGCCTGAGATAAGGACCGGATCATCACGGGTTCTTCTTTCATCGGATTTACCGGGTTTACACGGGGGATAGCTTATATTCAGATCGGGTTTTCCGGGTTCCCGCTGTTCCCGCTCCATGATGCGTTTATGCACTTTGTCCAAATAGAAACCGGCTTTTGCAGAAGGTTCCGAGGCAACGGAGAGTTCCAGTTCGGCTTTGGCGCTGTCGTCATCGCCGAGAAAATAAAAGGCGATTCCCTTTTCCCGATGGGGAAAATAATCCATGAAGTGCATTCCGTAGGTGTTTGCCCAGCGTTTATCTCCGGGCCGCTGTTTCAGCGCCTCGTCCAATTCAAAGACAGCTTCTTCATAACATGCCGCCTCCATGCAGGAGAGCGCACGCTTATAATAACTGTACCAGTCGCCCGTGAATCTTTCTTTAATCCGGCAATAGGCAATACCGCCTTTTTCGCACACAGGGTCCGGCGGCACGGCACAGGAGCAGAGCAGTATCGGAACCAGAAAAATAAAAGTCGTTATTATTTTTTTCATTCTTCCCAAACCAGTTTTTAAATTATACACGAAATAAAGGCGATTTTGCGAGAAATAAAAGTTGACATGTAAAAAAATATGTCTTCCGTATGTATAAGACACATACAGAAAGTTTCTCGCAAAGGCGCAAAGGTCGCAAAGAAACAACGGCTTATTTTTTATAAAAAAAGGTTTTCCTTTGCGCTCTCTGCGCCTTTGCGAGAAATAAAACCGCCTTTGCGAGAAATAATAACAGTTGATTTTTCACAACACTCAGATTATCATCCGATGATGATGATAAAAGATAATATTTCAATCGGAAAAAATCTTGTGCTTTCAGCCGCTTTGCTCATAATAATTCAGATGTGTCCCGTGGTTCCGGCTTTCGGCGTTGCAGAGTTTGAGATACCGTCCTCGTTTAATCCGGTCGGGTCCGGCGCGAGGGCAATCGGCATGGGCGGCGCATTTATTGCCGCGGCAGATGACGCGACCGCGGCTTCATGGAATCCCGGCGGGCTTATCCGCCTCACATTGCCCGAATTTTCAATCGTCACAGCAGGTTTTCATCGGAAAGAAGATATTGATTTCCAATCGAACCCGGAAGCCGCGGGATCACACAGCGTGTCTGAAAAAAATATCAATTACCTGAGTATAACTTATCCTTTCGGATTTTTCAACCGCAACATGGTTGTCTCACTCAGTTATCAGCATCTTTATGATCTCAATCGGGACTGGCAGTTTACATTTCAAAACTCGATGACAGGGCTTGAAGATCAGTGGGATGTGGCGCAAAGCGGCGGTCTGTCCGCAGTCGGGTTGTCCTATTGTATTCAGGTGATTCCGGAGCTTTCTGCGGGTTTCACACTGAATTTCTGGGATGATGATCTGGGGAAGAACCGTTGGGAGCAGAATTTCCGCGCCGATTCAGGCTTTGCCGGTATGCCCATGATCCATTTTGACCGTAAAGAGAAATTTTCCTTCAGCGGCATTAACGCCAATATCGGTCTGTTATGGCGCATTAATTACAAGTTATCTCTGGGAGCAGTTTTAAAAACGCCCTTCAGCGCTGATGTCAAACGTGAGATAGAGGAAAATCAGATTTACATATCCGAACCTGAAAACATTACTTTCTCTGAGCAAGACGCTCGAAATGAGACCATTGAAATGCCCATGTCTTACGGAATCGGTCTTGTTTACAGATGTTCGGATCATCTCTTCATGTCAGCGGATGTTTACCGGACCGAATGGGGCGACTTCATTTACCGGGAGGAAAACGGAAATGAAAAAAGTCCGGTGAGCGCACGGCCTCTCAGCGAATCGGATGTGAAGCCCACGCATCAGATAAGAGCGGGGGCTGAATATCGTTTTATGAATCCGAACAAAGGCTATATTATTCCGGTACGATGCGGCATATTTTACGACCCCGCGCCGGCTGAGGGCAGCCCGGATGACTTTTACGGCTTCAGTCTCGGTTCGGGCTTTACCTTGAATGACCGCTTTTCTTTGGATATCGCATACCAATACCGTTTCGGCAATGATGTTGGAGATCACATTCTTGAACCCCGTGGATTTTCTCAGGATGTGAAAGAACACACGCTTTATTTTTCTGTAATTTTTTATCCTTAAAACCCGGAGGTATCAAAAAATGAAATCAAGAAAAAGTAACGTGTTGAAAAGTCTGAAAATGGTCTTTATCTATCTTATCTTGCTGATTTTTCTTCCCGGACTCGGATTATCTCAGGACAGCTACACAACCGCAGGATTCGATTTTAACGGAGACTGTGAGATCAATCTGCCCGATGCCGTAATCGGATTGAAAATTCTGGTCGGAATGGATGATGTTGCTCTGTCCGGTGAAAAAGAGATCGGCATGGAAAAAATTATTGCTCTTCTGCAAAATATGAGCGGAATCAGAAATATCCACTGTCCGACTCAGGACTTTATTCCATGCGGCTTTGAAGACAACTATGAAGATGATGACCGTTTTTTTCAGGCACGCACCATTGCTTTGGATAATGAGGAACCTCAGCATCATACCTTTCACGATAAGGGAGATGAGGACTGGGTGATATTTTACGGAATTTCCGGGCAGATATATGAAATTGAGGCAAAGATCGAATCGCTGGGAGGTAACTGTGATATTGTGATTGAACTTTACGACGAAGCATCCATTGCATCCGGCAACCCGATAGCTTCAAAAGATAATGCAGGCGCAGGCAAAGATGAGACATTGCGATGGGAAGACTGCCCCGGAGATGCGGTTTACTATGTAAAGCTGACAAATGCCGCTCCTGATGTTTTCGGTGAAAATATAAAATATGATCTTAAAATAAACCTTCCGAGCGCGCCGCTTCCCGGACATATTATCGGCTATGTCTATGATAAAAATACAGGGCAGAAAATCACCGGGTCAGTCATTCGTACCAGCGCCGGCAGATCCGCAATCAGCAATTACTGCAACTGTAATTTCTATTGCGCCCGTGACTACTGCATCTACTTTCATCCTGCGGGTACTTATACCCTGACCGCCGCCGCGCCCGGATATAAGACCGTATCAGTCAGCATAACGGTCAAGGAAACGGTCGCTACGGCACAGGATATAGTGATGTCACGGACGCGGTGATCTGCTCCGAAATGAAAATCCGATTGCTGTCCCGGAGGTTCTGATGAAAATAAAACAATGTCTTATTGAGATGATCCTGATTTTTCTGATTTTGGCGGCAACAGATTCCCAAGTCTCTGCAAAATTGGAACTGAAAACAGTCTATCCCACTCTCTGCATCACAGAACAGGATTATCAGGCTGAACTGAGGGGAACAGGATTTGATGAAAATACCCGTGTTTCAATGTTTCTCGATGCCGCCAATAAAAAAGCTGTTATCGGCTCCACAGATATTCCGAGCAGTGCTATGGGACTTACGGTCGTGGATCACATTGCTTACGTTGCGGACGGGAAGAACGGATTGCAGATCATAGATGTCACCAATATGTCAAATCCTGTTCAGATCGGAACTTTGGATACAGCCGGAGTTGCCCGACGCGTCTCAGTGGCAGATCAGACCGTAAACGCTGAGACAAAGCGCATCGCATATTTGGCAGACGGGGCGAGGGGATTGCAAATCATAGATGTCACGGATCCCAGCCGTCCCGCGCCGATAAGTTCTTTAGACACGGTATCTTCCTCATCTTCCGGTGTTCAGAATAACGCTTACGATCTTGTATTTGCAAATGACAGAATTTATCTTGCCAACGGACCTGATTTGCTGGTTATAGATGTCCGTGATCCATACACACCCGAAATTCTTTTTACTATTGATGAGAAATATGATGACTGGTACACAGCTTTTGATATTGCCCGGAGTGTCGCCATAGCCGACAACAAGCTCTATGCGGGTATAGCTTACACGGATCAGAGCGCCAACAGGGGAAAGGTGCTGATCATCAATATAAGTAATCCTGAAGTCCTTCAGTTCAAGGGCAGCGTCAATCTGCCGGATTTTCCTTTGAAAATGGCAGCAGAAAACGCCATGCTTTATGTTGCCTGTCAGAACGCAGGTCTGCAAATTATAGATGTTTCTGAACCGGTTTATTCCAGAA
>DZCT01000582.1 GCA_022736535.1 Desulfatirhabdium butyrativorans
GGGCGGGGACCCGCGCTCACCAGCAGATTCACGCAGTCCCCGCGTCTGACAATCAGACCCGGCGAAGGCGACTGTGCGATCACTTCGTCTTTCTGTATGACCGAATCATAAACGAGCGATTCCCGCGCATGGCACAAACCGTTTTCTTCCAGAAAGATACGCGCCTCATACAAGGGAATGCCTCTCAGGTCCGGCATCAGAACAATCGCCGAGCCTTTTGAAATCGTGATTCTGACATCCCGATCTTTTTTCACTTTTTTACCGGGTTCCGGGTGCTGATAAACAACGTGATTTTTTGGAATATCAGGATGGTGTTCGGAACCGCCGAACTTGACATTCAGTTCGGCTTCTGTGAGAATTTCAAGAACGGAAATCAGATCTTTTCCGGTAAGATCAGGAACCGTCACAATGTCTTCACCTTTTATAATCAGCGTAAGGCTCAGATATGTGCTGAAGCCGGCAATGAGAATAAAAAGAAAAAAAAGCAGCAGTGTTTTGAATATTCGTCTCATCACCTGACGCGCTTAAACCGAACCGAAAAAAAAGCGTCCATGCCTCCTTCAAAACATCCCCCTGCCCCCTTCAAAACATCCCCCTTGCCCCCGGTGGAAACATCCCCCTTGCCCCCTTCAAAGGGGGAATGATCGGCAATCCCCCCTTGAGGGGGGCAGGGGGGTGTTTCCAACTCAAACTCCGGATGCTGATTCAGAAATGCCGTCACCACCGCTTCATTTTCCTCCGGCTCTCTGCTGCATACCGCATAAACCAGAATGCCGGAGGGTTTGACCCATCCCGCAAGATGATCTAAAAACCGGATTTGCCTTTCTTTGAAACGCTTCAAATCTTTTTCCGAAGCAGACCATTTCGCATCAGGATTCCGGCGCAGCACTCCCAAGCCGGAACAGGGCGCATCTAAGAGAATGCGGTCAAAAAATTGAGAAGTGAGAAGTGAGAAGTGAGAAGTGGAGAGCATCGCAGATGCGTCATATTTGCAGGTTGCGTCAAGGTCGTGTGTGACTGTTCTGACAATGGAAACGCCGAGCCGCTTCATTTCGGATTTCAGGCGGTCAAGTTTTCTGCCGTCTTTGTCCGTTGCCACGATATGTCCCTGATTCTGCATCATTTGGGCAATATGTCCGGTTTTTCCGCCCAAGCCCGCGCACGCGTCCAATATAGTCTCCCCGGGCTGGGGATCGAGCAGCAATGTCACCAACTGCGCGGCTTCATCCTGAACCTGAAACCATCCCTCCTGAAAGGCGTTCATTTCCGAAACCGGCGTTGCCGGATTGAAAAAAGAAATGCCGTCCGATGAGACATGCGTGGCTTCAAGATGCTCAACATCTGACTCAATTGCAGACATCAACTGCTCGCGAGTTGTTTTCAGCGTATTGGCGCGCACCGTAATGGGCGGAATGGTATTGACCGCATCACAGTATGTTTCAGTTTCTTCCCTGCCGAAACGGTTCAGCCATCGCTTGATGAGCCATTTCGGAAAAGACTTGGTTGCCGCCAGTTCAGAAACCGGATCATTGAATGCGGCATTTCCCGCCAATTTCCAGTTCCCGATGTCTGATTCTCCATGCCCGTTTCCCATTTCCCTCGCGGCATTCCGCAACAGCCCGTTCACAAAGCGAACCACCCAGGGCGCGGCAAAAGATTTTGCCATTTCAACCGATGTGTTCACCGCCGCCGAAACCGGGATTCTGTCTAAACAGACCATCTGAAACAGTCCGAGCCGCAGAATATTCATCACTTCGGGATTGATTTTGAATACAGGCGTTTTGGAAAAGCGTCTGATAATCCAGTCCAGACGCGCCCGCCATCTCAGAACGCCGTACACCAGCGCATGAGCCAATGCCCGGTCTCTTCTCGAAAGCTGCGTATTCTGTTCGAGAACTTCTTCCAGAATATTGTCCAGGGTACTGTGCGCTTTGTCAAGCGTGTTCAGAATGAAAAGGGCTGTCTGACGTGCATTGTTTGTCATTGTTTTTAACATTTAACAAATAGGATTTATAATAAATAACATGTTTGGATCGCTGAAATGAAATTTCAGTACAGCGACACAGTAAAGCGAGTTTCAAACTCGCTTTACCATGCAAAAAATTGCGATGACCAGCCCGGAATATTTGTAAAAGCTTTCGGCAATTGCTGCCCTCTCTCGGATAACCGCTTTTGGTAAACGATAATGATGTTATTCATATAAAACGATTTACAAAATCGTTTTACTGTAAAAGGGCTTTGCGGGACTTTTTGTGTCTGTTCGTCAAATTATCCCTGTATTTTATTTAAAAATATCAGATGAAAGATATTTCTGTCAAGCTTATTTGTTTTTCCGGGCATTTCAAAGTGAGCCGGATTCTTACAAAGAATTTACAGAGCAGAACAAACCTTGCTCATGGGGAGAGTTAAGTAAAAATAGGAGCAGCGGTATAGAAGAAGTGATTCAGAAACTGAGTTTTTGAAAAAATTCAGTTTCTGAACAGTTTTGATGAGACAGTCCCTGATAACAAATCAGTTCTTCTTATGAGAAGGGACAAAAAAGGGCAGTGGTGCAGAAGCAGGTGATTTTGATGTGTCATTCTGAGCGGAGCGAAGAATCTCTGTTCATCATCCTGAGACCCTTCACTG
>DZCT01000583.1 GCA_022736535.1 Desulfatirhabdium butyrativorans
AAATTTGTCCCGGATTCGGAAATGTGTGCATTATGTAAAATAAAGGTAAAAAAAGTGTGTCGGACGGATATGAAAAAAATATTTTTTATTAAGAAAAATTTTTTTTCTGCATAATACAGATAAAAGGGCATTGAAGAAATCAGGGCGGAAAAAAATTAAGAAATTTGTCCCGGATTCGGAAATGTGTGCATTATGTAAAATAAAGGTAAAAAAAGTGTGTCGGACGGATATGAAAAAAATATTTTTTATTAAGAAAAATTTTTTTTCTGTATATTAAGACAACAGAAGGGAGGTGATAAGGAAACACGGAGATTAAGGCGTATCTGCAAAGTCAGAGGAAGAAAGCGCGGAGCAGAAACATCTTGGGGATGGGTTCATGCGTTCCGGCTCCCGCCCCCGACCGGTTTATATATACAGCAACGCATGTTTTTTCTTACATGCGGGATATAAAAAGGTCGGAAAAAAGGGCTTCTCCGGCTTGCAGATACAGGGTAACAGAAAGGTTTTTAAACATGAGTGTTATGAAAGAAAAGGAGAAGCAGCTATGTTTACCAAAATGAAAATCAGGGAAATTTTTTCTGCTCTCATGCTGGCACTATATGCGTGGGCGGCAATGCCTGTGAAAAAAATGCGGGCAAAGGGTTTTGTCATGAAAGTCAGGCAGGTTGTCTTTGCTGCTGTCGTGGTGACAGTCGCGGGGACGGCGGTGACTGCGAGCGGGTGGGCTGGAACTGTTTCTGTTACCGCAAAATTCAACGTGGATAACTACTTCGCTCTTTATGCAGGCAACGCTGATAACCTTCGTCTTATCGGCGCAAGAGATGTGAATTCTCTCTCTGCCAACCCGATAGCATCTCCTTATAATTTTGATGTTGCTCCCGGAGACTATATTTATCTGGCAGCATGGAGCGATAACGGCTGCGCTCAGGGTTTTCTGGGAGAGTTTGTTTATGAAACCGGAGATAAGACAGGGCATATCCTGACCGACACAGTTTCAGGATGGGAGGTATATCTGACACATCATGATTTGGATGAAGAAGACACAGCACCCTCGGTATCGCAAATCAAAACTGACATTGCTTCGGCAAACTGGGAAGCGGTTAAATACAGCCTGCCCTATGAAAGCGGTCCCTGGTGGGATGAATGGAGAGTCGGTATAAGTCCCGAAGCAGACTGGATTTGGGGAAGCGAACTTGTTCCCGGCAGCGGTTACGGTGAATATCAGTTGTTCAGAATAGCAGTTCCGTCCATATCTGATGATTCCTGTACTTCCTATTCTTTTGATGATTTCTCTGATCTCTCACAATTTACTCTCAATAGGAGTGTTTCCGCTGTCAGCAACGGACAGCATGTTTTGAGATTAAGCAATAGTGACATAGGCGCAGGCAGTGCATTTCTGAGCGAGCCTGTTATCTTGAAAGACAACAGTTCGTTCAGTACTTCTTTTTCTTTTCAGATTACCGATCCGGGCGGTTCTTCTATAGATGATGACGGTCCGGGAGCAGACGGATTTGTGTTCGTAATTCAGGCTGTCTCAGATAAAATTGTCGGAGGCGCAGGAGGAGATATCGGATATTCAGGCATTGATAAGAGTGTCGGAATCGAGTTCGATACTTATTACAATTCAGACAGAGATGATGACGGCAATCATGTCGGAATCAACTTTAACGGCAGTATGCGCTCGGAAGTTCGCAGGAATGTGACATCCAGAATGAATAATGGGGAGATATGGTATTCATGGATAGACTATAACAGCAGAAATAATCTGCTCGAAGTACGTCTTTCCCAATCTTCTGTCCGACCTGATGAGGCATTTTTGTCTTATACTGTAGATTTGTCCTCAGTCTCGGGATCGCCGAATGTCTACGCGGGATTCACATCCGGGACATGGGGCGGCACGGGAAACCACGATATCCGTTCTTGGATATTCAATACCTGCACACCCGATATGTTTGAAGCAGGTACCTTTATCGTCGGCAAAACCGGCGTCGTTCAATTTGACTGGCTCTACGACGGCGGCATGTATCAGGGCGAACTCGGCATCTTCAGCCTGAAAGGCATGGGAAGCCTGACCCCGGGTTCAACGGAATTTATCGCCGAGGCGGTGCGCCGGGCGCGGTCCGGCAGCGTGGAGGGACATCTCGTTCTGTCCGACCCGACCGAAGCCGCAAGATTCAGCGGTTCTCTCGGCGAGCCGAAAAACTGGAACAGCGGCGAATATCAGAATGTAAGAAGCTTTGAAATGCGGCCTGGCGACCAGTTTGCCACGATTCTGGTTCCCGACTCGACCTTCGCCGCGCTGGCGGCGGATCCGGATACGACCGATTCGCATAAACGCCCGCTCTTCTCGCTGGTATCTCCGAACCCGGCTTACGGCATGTATCTGGGACAGATTGCGGATGTCAACGGCATGGGAACGGCTTTTTCCTACGAGGACATGAGCGCGGACACGAGCGACAGGGATTACAACGACCTGATTATTCAGATATTCGGCGCAACGGTTCAGGATGTTCCTTCGATGGATTCGCTCAGAGGCGGAACTGCCAGAGCGAAACGTGAGTCATCCGACTGGAGAACCGACACCGAACTCGGACGCACCATCATTGAGCATCTTGATGCTC
>DZCT01000117.1 GCA_022736535.1 Desulfatirhabdium butyrativorans
AAATGCCGGATGATGTTGGGGTTCGCAGGCTCACCCCAACCTACATTTTTCTCTTAACTTAATTAATGCCGTTGATGATCCGCGTGGGAATGCAGCTCGGACGCTTTGCGTCCGTCCGGTTTAGAATAGACAGCAACAAACTAAGTTTCTTAAAGAAACTTAGTTTGTAAAGGCGACCTCCCCGCCGCTCCCACGCGGAGCGTGGGAGCGAGAAATATCTGTTTACATCAAATAAAAATTTCAAATTATATCTTTAAACCATTTTTTCATTCTGACCATGACCCTGTTGAAAATATTTGAATCCCGTATCCTGAATTTCTTTTCAGGCTGATTCTGTGCGCCGTATAAAACCAGCCCCACACCGGTGGCATACATGGGATTGTTGACCACATCCACCAGCCCGCTGATGCCTCTGGGCTTGCCCAGACGCGTGGGCAGATTGAAAATGGACTCCGCCACCTCTGTTGCGCCGTCCAAGAGCGCGGAACCGCCCGTGATCACCACTCCCGATGTCATGGTGTTTTCCATTCCGGCTCTGAATATTTCCCGCTGAATCAGCGTAAAGATTTCTTCCATGCGGGGTTCCAGAATTTCGCCCAATATCTGGCGTGAAAGTTTTCGGGGCTTGCGTCCGCCCATTCCCGGCACTTCAATGACTTCATCAGGATTAATATTTTTGGTCAGGCAGGTGCCGTATTTTTTTTTGATATTTTCCGCTTCTGTCAAAGGGGCCCGCAGACCGATGGCAATATCGTTTGTCAGGTTGTTCCCCCCGAGCGCCAGCACAAAGGTATGTTTTATATTTTTATTGGAAAAAATCGCCAGATCGCTGGTGCCGCCTCCCAGATCCAGCAGCGCGACTCCCAGCTCTTTTTCTTCGTCTGTGAGGACCGCCTCGCCGGAAGCCAGCGATTCCAGAACAATATCACAGACATCAAGTCCTGCCCGGTTGGCGCATTTGACAATATTGTGAGCAGATGTCACCGCGCCGGTCACGATATGAATTTTTGCCTCCAGACGCACTGCCGCCATGCCCACAGGATCGAGAATGCCGGCATGGTCATCCACGATAAATTCCTGCGGCAGCACATGAATGACTTCCCTGTCCATGGGAATTGCCACAGCCCGGGCCGCGTCTATCACGCGATCCACATCCTGCTGGGTCACCTCGGGTCCCTTGATGGCGATGATCCCGCGGCTGTTGAAGCCTGTAATATGCCCGCCGGCAATACCGGCATACACCGATGAGATTTCAACGCCGGCCATGAGTTCGGCGTCTTCCACAGCCTTTTTGATGGATTGAACAGTGGATTCGATATTGACCACCACGCCTTTTCTAAGCCCGATGCAGGGATGAGTACCGATTCCGATGATATTTATCTCGTTTCCGGATGCTTCACCTACCACAGCACACATTTTGGTCGTTCCGATATCAAGTCCGACAATAATCTCTTCCTGTCCAGGCACTTCAAACCTCCTTTGAATGAGAAGTGAGAATTGAGAAATAGAAGTGCTGAGGGCTGAGTCCTCAGTCCTCAGCACTCAGCACTCACTGCTTTATTTCTCAATTCTCAATTCTCACTTCCCAATTCTACGACAATGCGATTTAAGTTGTTCAGATCAATAGAATCTATATTTACAAATTTCTGTTTTTCGGTCATATAAAACAGCACATTTTTCAAACCCCCGTATTTTTCGGGATAATGGTTGTAGCCCATTTTGATTTCATTGAGCCGGAGAAATCTGCGCCTGTAATTCGCAGGCTGAAGCCTGCCGGCTCCTGATTCGGGACCGAAAGCCGCCAGCAGTGTGATGCCCATCTCTCTGTCCACACGGATTTCTTTTATCAGCCGATTGGGAATAATGACGCCGGGCTGAATCCCGAGCCGCAGGATTTCCATTACTGCCTGAAAAGCCGTTCCATGCACTTTGCCTGTATCATCTGTATCCGAAGGCGTCAGACCCGTTATAAGGGGCAGAATATCTCTGTCTTCGGACACAGACCATTCTTTAAAAATTTCTCCTTCGGTATTGATGAGAAATTTATGTCCCAGATCAATAACGGCAAGGGAGCGGTGTTCTGTTATTTTAATATGAATTTTTGAGGGAAATTCTCTGCGGACATCAGCATCCGCTATCCATGTATGACGCCGCAGCCGTCTGACCGCTTCGGAAAGATTCACAGAAAGAATATTGACGCCCCTGTTTTTATAAACTGATAACCCTGCCTGTTTCAGAATCTCTGTTTCCGAAAGCCGGACCGCGCCTGTTATCATAATATGTTCTGCTTTGAAAAAATCCCATTGCGTAAAAAAGTCATACATAAAAATAAGGCTCAGGCTCATCATCGCGACACAGGCGGCGCGGGCCATTATAAGCAGCAGGATGATCCCGTATCGGATTCGTCTGTCTGTTTTCAGCTTGAGTTCCCGGCTGCGTTCTCCCGCAATCAGAGACAGGGGATTGGCGTATCCGGCGCTTCCGGTCCGACCTGTTCTCACGCTTTGCATGGCAATCTCATTCTGCACTTTTTTTTTAGTGTCATTCCGCTCTCTTTTTTTAGCTGCTCCGGCGCTTCGCGTGAGAATGTCATTCTGATCTCTTTTTTTACCTGTTCCCGCGCTTCGCGTGAAAATGTCATTCTGAGCTCTTTTTTTAGTGTCATTCTGAGCGGAGCGAAGAATCTCCGACATAAAGCTGCGGCTGTAAGCTGTCATCAGTTCTCCGGTAACCCCGGTTCCGGGGGGTCTGTTTCGGTGATTCTGTTTCAGTGATTCTGTTTCAGTGATTCTGTTTCAGTGATTCGATGATTCTGTTTCAGTGATCAATGATACGGTCTGATGCCAATTCGCTTTCAAAAATACAGGTCGCTCACGCTCCCTGCTCTGAGCCGCGAGCGTGAGCGGGCGACGTTTCATAAATATTTGAAAGCGAATCCGTCTGAGGTCTTATTCCCCAATAATTCTGACCTCTGTTTCCAGAATGATACCGAATTTTTGCCATACGGTTTCTCTGACCGTCTCTGCCAGTGTCAGGATAGAGGCGGCAGAGGCGCTGTTCCGATTGATGATAAAATTGGCATGTTTTTCCGAAACCTGCGCGCCTCCGATCTCTTTTCCTTTTAATCCGGCATGTTCAATCAGAAAGCCCGCGCTCAGTTTTTTGCCGCTCCCCCCGCGGCAAAAACTGAGCGCCTCTGAGGGATTTTTGAAAAAACAGCCTGCGCTCGGAACCGTAATCGGCTGTTTTTTCCTGCGGATGTCCATCATGCTTCTGGCTTCTTTTTTCAATTTTTCCGGGTCCGAACGCGAAAGACAGAATTTTACTCCCAAAACCGACACAAAATCTGACAACTTTTCAAAACTTGTCAGATTTCGGTAAGCGAATTGTAATTCTGTGCGTTTAATATGCCGCACCGTACCGTCGGAGAGCAGCACTTCAAGCGATGCCACCACATCCTGCATTGAACCGGCGGCTGTACCGGCATTCATCATGACCGCCCCTCCCACTGTCCCCGGAATGCCGACGGCAAAATTCATTCCCGCCAGTCCTCGGGCAATGCAGTATCCGCAAAGACGACCCAGTTTCATTCCTGCGGATACGGTCAGACTGACTTCAAGATTTCTCGCTCCGCTCGAAATGACGGGGAAAGGTGAGAGGTGAGAGGTGAGAGGTGAGGGGTGAGCCTCTGACCCCGAACCGCTGACCTCTGACCCGAATTTCGTCATCGAAATGGCAATGCCGCGTATGCCCCGGTCTTTTACCAACAGATTGGTGCCGCCCCCTATCACCGTGAAAGGAAGGCTGCATTCCCCGCATTTCCGAACCAGCCGGATCAGTTCTTCACGGGTTTCAGGTTCTGCGTACACATCTGCGGGACCGCCGACGCGAAAAGAGGTATGCTTTGACATGGGTTCGTCAAATTTCACCCTGCCGCCCCATTCCTCTTCCAACCAATTTTTCAGCAAGCTGTCAATCATCATTATCATTGAGAAATACGAGTGCTTTTGTCCTCAGCACTCATTGCTCAGTTCTTTATTTCTCACTTCTCACTTTCAAAATTTCTTCCCCCACTTTCCACACATCGCCTGCGCCCAGCGTCAGCAGAATATCGCCCGCTTTCAATATGTTTTTCAGATGGGAAACGGCGGCAGCAAAATCTTCTTTGAAAACAACTTCTTTGTGACCGTGCGCGGCAATGCTCTCCGCCAGCAGTTGAGCGTCCACGCCTTCAATTTCTTTTTCTCCGGCAGAGTAAACCGGCAGCACCGTCAATGAATCGGATTCATAAAACGCACGGGTAAATTCGTCAAAGAGCGCACGGGTCCGGGTGTAGCGATGCGGCTGAAACACCGCAACTATGCGCCGCCGGGGCCAGGCGGTTCGGGCTGCCTGCAAGGTCGCTCTGATCTCTGTGGGATGATGCCCGTAATCATCCGCAACCGTAATCCCCTTCATTTCTCCTTTGATCTCCAGCCGGCGCTGAACCCCCTCAATGCTTTCCAATGCGGTTCTGATCTTTTCAAAAGGAATGCCCAGTTCAAAGCCCACCGCAATGCTTGCCAGCGAATTGGAAACATTGTGGATTCCCGGAAGATTCAATGCGATTTCACCGAGCGTTTCCCCGCAATGATAAACACAGAACCGGCTTTTCAAACCCTCAAACACAATATTTCCCGCCTGAAAATCCGCCTGACTGCTCATACCGTAGGTGGTAAAGCGTTTTTTGATTCGGGGGAGAATCTCCTGTATCGCTTCATTGTCCAGACAAAGCACGGCAAGCCCGTAAAAAGGCACTCTGGAGATGAAGCTTAAAAACGTGTCTTTTATGTGAGATATGTCTCTGTAAAAATCAAGATGCTCTCTGTCTATATTGGTGACAACCGCGATGGTGGGCGACATTTTCAGGAAAGAGCCGTCGCTTTCATCCGCTTCTGCCACGATAAACTCACCCTGTCCGAGAAATGCGTTGGTCCCCAGACTTTTGAGTTTTCCGCCGATGACCACTGTGGGATCAAAGCCGCCTTTACTCAACACGGACGCGACAATGGAGGTGGTGGAGGTTTTGCCGTGCGCGCCGGCAACAGCAACGCTGTATTTCAGACGCATCAGTTCCGCCAGCATTTCGGCTCTGGGTATGACGGGAACAGCAGCCTGTTTTGCCGCCAGCACTTCGGGATTTTCCGCTCCCACTGCCGAAGATGTCACCACCACATCCGCGCCGGCGATATGCTCTGCTGCATGTCCTTCACATACAATGCCGCCGAGTCTTTTCAGATTTTCTGTAATATCGGATAATTTAAGATCAGAGCCTGAGACTTTGTATCCGAGATTGAGCAGCAGTTCGGCAATACCGCTCATGCCGATGCCGCCGATGCCGACAAAATGTATATGATAAGTTTTATGATACATAGTTTGATCAACAGGTCAGGGGTCAGAGGTAAGGGGTCAGAGGCAAACCCCTGACCTCTCACCTCTCACCCCTAACCTCGTTATAGCAGTCCGCCACAATCTGTTGTGCCGCGTCGGGTCTGCTGAATGTTTTTGCCCGCAATCCCATTTCTTTGAGACTTTCCGGATGTCCGGCATAATATTCAATTCTTTCCGCAAGCAGGCCCGGGCTGAGGTCTTTTTGCAGGATCATTTCCGCCGCGCCGCCGGCGCCGAGTATTTCAGCATTTGCCGCCTGATGATTGCCCGATGCAAAGGGATACGGTATGAAAATCGCTGCCTTGCCCATGGCCGTCACTTCCGC
Organism: Desulfatirhabdium butyrativorans; assembly: GCA_022736535.1. Taxonomy (GTDB): domain Bacteria; phylum Desulfobacterota; class Desulfobacteria; order Desulfobacterales; family JAIFKL01; genus JAIFKL01. The sequence continues at coordinate 5,756 of DZCT01000117.1, forward strand.
CGTTGTGGTCGCGCCGGCTCTGCATATCACCAGATCCGCCTGCCGGTATTGCTGTTCCATATCATGAAAAAAAGGTCTGACAATGCCTGAAATTCCCTGTTTCCAATATGCCTTTCCGACTTCCTGCTCATCGGCAACGCCGGTCTGATGGATGAAGAAAAAATTCTCCTTTTTTTTCAGATAAGTTACAGCTTCTTTCATTGCCATATTGATGCTGTGTGCGCCCTGACTGCCGCCGATCACCAGAACCGTCATTCCCGACTTCAGATTGTCCTTATTATCAATATCCGGCTTGGAAACACAGGGCGCATTTCGGATTTGTTTCCGTATGGGATTCCCTGTGACCCGAATCTTTTTTTTCAAAGCTGTCCGAAACAGCCTGAAAGCGCAGCCCGGGCTGAAACTGTCCGCTGCTGTTTCTTTGAAAGAAACATAGATGCGGTCCGCCAGAAAAGACAGCGCACGGTTGGTCATTCCGGGTGTCACATTCTGCTCATGAAGCGCGATTCTGACACCCGAAAGCCATGCGCCCACAGCAACAGGACCGCTCACATAACTGCCGATGCCGATGATCAGATCGGGTTTGAAACGCCGGATCATTTTCAGCGATTTGACAAGCGCTCCGGGCAGTTTCAGCACAGACAGTATCTGATTCGGCAGTCCCCGCCCTCTGATGCCTTGCACCGAAAGCGATTCATGCTGAAAGCCTGCTCCTGACAGGGCAGATACTTCCAGCGGCTTTCCGGTACCGATAAAAAGCACTCTGTTTTGAGGGTCTTTTTCCATAAATGCTTCAGCAACGGCAATTCCCGGAAAAAGATGTCCGCCGGTGCCGCCTGCCGCGATGATAATTTTTTTTGCCATAGTTGTATTAAAGGTCAGAGGTCAGAGGTTCGGGGTCAGAGGGATGCGCCTCTGACCCCTCACCCCTGCCCCCTACTTCCGATATTCATTAAAATGCCCACTGACGCCATATTCAGCAAAAGGGAAGTGCCGCCGTAGCTGAGAAAAGGCAGCGTCAGTCCTTTGGTCGGTAAAAGTGCAAGCGCCACGCCCATATTGATACATACCTGAAGAGCGATTGCCGCGGTCAGCCCGCTTGCCAGAAACGAAGTAAACATATCCGGGGCATTCATGGCAATTCTGATGCCTTTGTATAAAATCAGCACATACAGAGACAGAATCAGCAGAATCCCGACCAATCCCAATTCTTCACCGATAACGGAAAAAATAAAATCCGTATGGGGTTCGGGAAGATAGAAGAGTTTCTGATAACCCTTTCCGATCCCCAGTCCGAAAATGCCGCCGGTCCCCACAGCCATGACAGAATGAATTGCCTGATAGCCCCCGGTTGCCGAATGCTGCCAGGGATCCAGAAAACTGATCAGTCGCTGAAAGCGGTAATCCGCGCTGAACAGAAAAACAGCGGCAATGGGAATCAGCACGGTCAGAGACAGGCAGAGATGCGCAATGCGTACCCCTCCGATGAACATCATTATCCATGTAATCATTCCTAAAATCACCACAGAGCCGAAATCCGGCTGAAGAAAGATCAGCACGGCAAACAGTCCTAACACCAGCAAATGGGGCAGAAATCCGATATAAAAATCTTTCAGGCGCTCCTGCTTTTTGCTCATAGAGTATGCTAAATAAAGGATTAAGGCAAAACGGGCAAATTCGGAAGGCTGAAAAGAAATGCTGCCTATCCGTATCCAGCGGACCGCGCCGCCCACACAGTATCCGCCCCCCGGAAACTGGAGGAGAATAAGGAAAAAAACGGCAAGTAAAAAAATCGGATAAACCATCGCAGACAGCAATCTTACGGGAAAATATCTGCAAATTGCCATAACAGCCATTCCCAGCATGGCGGCAAAGAACTGTTTTTTTAAAAAATAATAGCCGGTTCCGAATTTTTTCACTGCCAGCGCGCAACTGGCGCTGTAAACCATCACAATACCGATGCCCACGAGAAAAAGAACGGGAAACAGAAGGCCGGCACCGAAAACGAACTTCGGTTCCGAGCCGGCAGCCTTAGCAGCCGGAGAATTCTTCTGTGACAGCGGATTCAGTGAGAAGTGAGAAGTGAGAAGTGAGAAGTGATTATTTCTCAATTCTCACTTCTCAGTTGCCCGACGAGCCGGGAAAAATGTTCCCCCCGTGCGGCATATCCGCTGTACATGTCAAAGCTTGAACATGCCGGCGATAAAAGAACAATATCGCCCGGTTCTGCCGCATGATATGCCTGTAACACCGCATCTTCCATTGATGATGCCTCTGCGCTTGCCGTTATGTCGCCGAGTTCGGCGATGATGTCTTTTTTTGCCTCTCCCATTGCAATCAGTTTTTTGGCATGAAGACGGATGACCTCTCTGAGTTCCTGATAGCCCCCGCCTTTTCCGCGTCCCCCCATGATCAGAACAACAGGTTTATCAAAACATTCCAATGCTTTTATGACTGCATCCGTATTCGTTGCTTTTGAATCGTCAAAATATCGGACAGAATTGATTGTTGCAACATAAGCAATCCGATGGGGCAGTCCTCTGAAATTATCTAAAGCGGTTTGGATTCCTTCCGCAGTTCCGCCCATTGCCGAGGCTGCCAGACATGCGGCGGAAACATTTTCAAAATTGTGCTTTCCGGGCAGAGAAGCGGGTATTTGAAATTGCAACAGGGACGCGGAGCGTCCGGGCTGCATTCCCACGCCGTTTTTATAAAGGGGCGTGGGAACGAGACCTCTGACCCCTGACCCCTGACCCCTGACCCCTTCTTCAATTTCTAATTTCCGGCTTTTAATATGCCGCGTTACGGAATACACAACAGGGTCTGAACTGTTTAACACCGCGAAATCATCTGCCTGCTGATTTTCAAAAATCCGGGCTTTGCTTTCCGCATAGCCTGCAAAATTCGGATAACGCTCCAGATGGTCATTGGTGATATTCAGCAGAACCGCAACTCTGGGTCTGAAAGTCGAAATCGTGTCCAACTGAAAACTGCTGATTTCCAGCACGATCATATCGGCTTTGTCATTTCCGTCAGCGTAGGCAATCAGCGGCGTGCCGATATTTCCGCCCACAAAGACCTTGAAGCCGCTTTTTTCAAGCATCTTGCCCAGAAGCGTGGCGGTCGTGGTTTTTCCGTTGGTGCCGGTTACCGCGACTATCGGTTCTTTGACGAATCGGGACGCCAGCTCGATTTCCCCCAGCACGCTCACGCCTTTTTCCATTGCCGCTTTTATCGGGGCAATGGTATGCGGAACGCCCGGACTGATGACGATGCTGTCTGCCCGCTCAAAGGTTTCAGTCCTGTGGCATCCGAGTTCAAGCAAAATACCCCTTTCCCGCAGACGCGGTATGTATGACGCCAGCTTTTCTTCATCTGCCGTGTCTGTCACGGTGACAGCCGCACCCCTGTTTTTTAAAAAACAGGCAGTTGCAAAGCCTGAAACTCCCAGACCCACCACCAGAATATTTTTGTCTTTTAAGTTCATAAGGTCAATTGTGTTTGTTTTCCTGCCGTGTCTTTTTTCCACGAATGAACACGAATTGTTCACGAACAGGAAAACACGAATTTTAAAAAAACAATGCGAATTAAGTCAAAATGCCACGAATCTTTTTTATCATTCATTCGTGTTTTTATTCGTGTTAAAAATTTGTGTCCATTCGTGGCAAAAACCCGCCTCAAATCATTTCATCTTATTTTCAGCGTGCTGATGGAAATCAGCGCGAGCGCAATGGCTATAATCCAGAATCGGACAATAACTTTGGGCTCGGGCCAGCCTTTTAATTCAAAATGATGATGCAGCGGCGCCATTTTAAAGATTCTCCGCCCGTTTGTCATTTTGAAAAAGCCCACCTGAAATATCACCGAAAGCGCCTCAATCACAAAAAGCCCGCCCACCAATATCAGCATGATTTCCTGTTTGGTAATCACCGCCACGGTACCGATGGCGGCGCCGAGCGAAAGCGATCCCACATCTCCCATGAAAACCTGCGCAGGATAAGTGTTGAACCAGAGAAAACCGAGTCCCGCGCCGGCAAGAATCCCGCAGAATATGGCAGCTTCACCCGCGCCGGAAACATAACTGATCTGAAGATAATTCGCAATTTTAACATGTCCCGCCGCGTAAGCGAAGATCATATAAGTGACACCTGCCACCACAACCGGACCCGATGCAAGACCGTCCAATCCGTCTGTCAGGTTTACGGCATTGGAAGCTGCCACAATGACAAAGGCGGCAAAAAATATATAGCCCCACCCGAGATCCGGGGAAATATTTTTAAAAACCGGTATGGTGACATGGGTATTAAAATCTGCATAAACATAAAGCAGAATGCCCACAAGCGAAGCCGGTACGATTTGCAGCATCAGTTTGCCCCGTGCGCTCAGTCCTTTGCTCCTTTTTTTGATCTGCATCAGATAATCATCAACAAATCCGATGATGCCGTAAGCAAGGGTTACAAAAATCAGTATCCATGTGTAAAAATTGGTCAGATTCATCCAGAGCAGCGCGGATACGACAATGGAGAAAATCATCAGAAGTCCGCCCATTGTCGGTGTGCCTGCCTTCCGGTGATGATTGGCAGGTCCTTCTTCTCTGATATACTGCCCGATCTGCATTTCCCTGAGCTTTTTAATGGCCCAGGGACCGATAAAAAAACAAATCAGAAAAGCCGTGAGGCTCGCATAAATTGTCCGAAACGTAATATACCGAAAAACATTGAAAAACGTCACCGTTGTATGAAACGGATACAGCAAATGATAAAGCATAAGTGTTTATTAGTCAGAGGTTCGGGGTGAGAGGTCAGAGGTGAGAAGGGCTTGTTCCCCTGACCTCTGACCTCTGACCTCTTACCTTTATTTCCTAATTCCTTCCGTAATTTCTTCCATACATGAGGCTCTGGAGCCTTTTACCAAAACCCGGTCCCCGGGTTCAAGCACACTTTTCAGATGAGCAATAATTTCCGCTTTGGTTCCCGTGAAAATATCCCGGGCATTCATTCCCTGATTTACGGCGCCAGATGCAAGCGTTTCTGCAAATCTGCCCGTTGCGTAAAGTTTTGAAATACCGGTTCCTGCCGCAAAAGACCCCAACTCTCTGTGCATGGATTCCGAATTATTTCCGAGTTCAAACATATCGCCTGCTACAAATATCCCCCGGTGATTTCCCCTCAATTCAGCCAGCGTCGTGAGCGCAGCCCTCATTGAAGCCGGATTGGCATTGTAAGTATCATCAATAACATGAAAACCTTTGTCAGTTCGGATCAGATTCAGTCTGCCCGCGACAGGTCTGAAACTTTCAAGTCCGGCTTTTATTTCCCGGGCAGACAATCCTGCCAGAAATCCGGCTGATGTTGCGGCAAGGGCATTTGAAACCATGAATCTGCCCGGCGTTCCGAGATGAACCGGAAATTCCGCTTCCGGCAGCGACAGCATAAACGAGACGCCTCCTGCTTCGGCTTTGACGGAAAATGCCCGGATGAATGCGCTCAATTTCCGGTTCCCGAGCTGCCGCAACGCATCCTGAATGCTGAATGTCTCGGCGGCTGAATAAAGCACAATGCCGCATTGCGCATTCCGCTTCCCGCATTCGAGAACTCCGGGATCATCCGCATTCAGAACCGCAATGCCCCCCGGCTTCATTCCGGCGATCAGCTCTCCTTTTGCCCTCATTACGCCTTCTATGGACCCCACTCCCTCTAAATGCGCGGGCCCGATATTTGTTATCATGCCGATGTCCGGGGAACAGATTTCCGTCAGCCGTGCAATTTCCCCGTGCCGGTTCATGCCTAATTCCAAAACCGCCCATTCATGCGAGATTTTCAGTTCAAGAAGGGTCAGGGGAAGACCGATTTCGTTGTTGAAATTTTTTTGGGGCGATAAGGTGTGAAATCGCTGACGCATCACGGCAACGGTCATTTCTCTTGCGGAGGTTTTGCCGTTTGAACCGGTAATCGCAACCACCGAAGCGGGACAACGCTTTCGGTGAAACGCGGCAAGATCGCCCAGCGCTTTTGTCGTGTTCTTTACGGCAATGCAGACAACTCCCTTTTTTCCCCATTCGGCAAAAATGTCGCCCGTGCCGGCCAATTTTAATAAGATCGACAATAAGATGTCAATAAGATGACTGAACTCCGGAGCGGAAACGGCATGTTCAAAATCCTCTGAGACACAGAGACCGCAGACGCCTTTTCGGACAACCTCCCGGACAAAGCTGTGTCCGTCATGGACATTGCCTTTGACCGCGACAAACAGCTCTTTATCAGATATATTTCTGGAATCAATTGAAATACCTGACCATCCTCGTTTTGAATAAGACGACAAATAAGACGGCATCGAAACGGATGCAGAAGCATCTCCGCATAAAAGCTTTCCGCCCGTTGCTTCAAGAATTTCGCCTGTTGTCCATAAGTCAGAAAAAGATGCTGTCATCGTTTGAACCTCTATCCTGAAAGCAGAAAACCGCTAACCTTTCGTCTCTTCCCTGTCATTCCGACCCCTTCCCTGTCATTCCGACCTCTTCCCTGTCATTCCGAACGCAGTGAGGAATCTTCAGATTCTTCGCTCCGCTCAGAAT
>DZCT01000118.1 GCA_022736535.1 Desulfatirhabdium butyrativorans
AGCTGGTGCAAAGCTCGGATGTCAAAGTTTCCGCGTTGCAACGGCATCTGCTGGTAACGCTTCAGAATCTTGAAAAAGCAAGCGAAAACTTGAACAATCTGTTGGAACACCTTTCGGAGCAGCCCTCCCAAATCATTTTCGGAGAGCCGGTTCCGTCAAAGAAGATTGATGAGCGATGAATCCCTGACTACTCGTTCCCACGCTCTGCGTGGGAATGCAGACCGGACGCTCCGCGTCCGGCTCCGGAGTGCTGAAATGCAATTGTAGAGACGCACGGCCGTGCGTCTCTACTGCTGAAATTCGCTGCGCTCCGCTTTTATAAGATGACGCACTCCGGACGTTCCCACGCGGCGCGTGGGAACGAGTACACTGATATTCGTGGTTAAAAAAAGGCAGGAAATAAGCTATGAAACGAAATACATTTTTTTTACTCGCATGTCTCGTCATATCTCTCATCGGCTGCATGAATCTGAAGCAGCCGCCGGAAAAGATAAGCTATTATTCTTTTGAATATGACTCCCCGAATCCGGGCGTGAAAAAACAGCTTCCTTTTGTGCTTCGGGTGAAACGCTTTCAGATTTCGCCGCTTTACGCATCAAATAAAATCGTGTTCAGAGACGCGGCATTCAAGCGGGATGTGTATGCTTATCACCGATGGCATTCAAATCCCCGGGATATGGTGAGTTATTTTTTTGCAAGAGATTTGAAGGCATACCAAGCCTTCAAAGCTGTTTTCTCCGTTGACGACAGCACGCCCTGTTCCTACACCATAGACGGCGCGGTGGAGGAATTTTTTGAACAGGACAATGCGGATTCATGGGAAGCAGTATTGTCTCTTGAAATTACTTTGTCCAAAGAAGAGGAGCCGGATGCAAGCAAAAGGATTGTCATGCAGAAAAGCTATCGAACAAGACAGACATGCAGCCAGAAAAATCCGGCTTCTCTTGCAGAAGCCATGAGTAAAGCCATGTCTGAAATTTCCGGAAACATCATCAGCGATGTTTATCGTAAATTGTCAGCAGTCAGTGTTGATTAGGAACGCTTTTATCTCTCGCAAAGGTCGCAAAGATCGCAAAAAATTATTTTATAAAAAAGCGTTTCTTTGCGCTCTCTGCGTGCTTTGCGAGAGACAAAAATAAAGTTTCTCGCAAAGGCGCAACGTCCGCAAAGCAATAAAAGTTTTATTTATATAAAAAAAAAGTTTTTCTTTGCGCTCTCTGCGTGCTTTGCGAGAGACAAAAACATCTTTGCGAGAAAAAATTGAACCGACAATGAACCGATTTGCCTATCTCACATCAGGATTTGCCGTAAAGGCGCTTTCACGGCTTTCCAAAGCCCGCATCAATATTCACGGGAAAGAGAATCTGCCTGAAGGCACGAGTATTTTTGTCATCAACCACTTCACCCGCATTGAAACCCTGCTGATGCCTTATTATATTTATCACCTGACAGGGCTTCCGGTCTGGTCCCTGGCGGATTACGGGCTTTTCAAAGGAAGTCTGGGGGTTTATCTCGACAAAGTGGGCGCGGTGTCAACGAAAAATCCTGACCGGGACCGGATCATCGTGAAAAGTCTTGTGGCCGGAGAAGCCAACTGGATTATCTTTCCCGAAGGCTTTATGGTGAAAACCAAGAAGATATTTGAAAAAGGTCAGTTCATGGTTTCTTCTCCAGACGGATACCATCGGCCCCATACCGGCGCGGCAACCCTTGCACTCCGAGCCGAATTTTACCGCCGGCGGCTCCTCCGCATTCGGGAAAACTCGCCGGATGAAGCCCGCCGCGTGAGCGAACTTTTCGGCATGGATTCCGTGAAATCCGTGTCTGAAAAGCCGATATATATCGTGCCGGTCAACATTACTTATTATCCCATACGCGCGAGAGAAAATATCCTCAACAAATTGGCGGAAAATCTGCTTGAAGACATGCCGGAACGGGCGACAGAAGAAATCATGATCGAAGGCACCATGCTGCTTTCGGGCGTGGATATTGACATCCGTTTCGGCAAACCCATTCCGGTGGGTGATTTTATCTGCTATACGCCCATTGAAAATGACATTGCCGCCATATACGAAATCAATTTTGACGACCCCATTCCCTCAAAACAGGTCATGCAGAATATCTCGCTCATCATTATGCAGAAATATATGTCCGCCATTTACAGCATGACCACCGTGAACCACGATCATCTTTTTGCTTCTGTTCTCAAGCAGATTCCCTTTCAGAAAATTGACGAAGCAGACCTGAGACGCAGAGTCTTTCTGGCGGCAAGTCTCAATCTCGGAAAAAGCGATATTTTTCATCATACCAGTCTGGATGCGGATCAGACCCATCTGCTGACAGACGACAGATACAACAAGTATAAGGAATTTATCGCCATTGCGACAGAAAAAGGTGTTATACGCAAAGAAGGCAGTACGCTGGTGAAAGACGCGTCCAAATCCTCCGCGCCCTCTGATTTTCATCGGATGCGGATTGAAAATCCTGTGTCAGTCATTGCCAATGAAGTGGAACCCCTGGCAGTGCTTCAGCGTCATATCCGTGGAATTGCCTGGCAGCCTGCTTTCCGCATCAGACGCAGGGTTCTGAATTATCTGCAAAACAGAGAAGTCCTTAAATTTGAAAATGACTACAGGAATTACTACATTGAAGGAGAGTCAAAAGGCAGGGAAATCGGCGAACCCTTTCTGCTCAGAGGGGCGTCCAAAGACATGGGCGTGGTGCTGATTCACGGCTATATGGCTGCCCCGGCGGAGGTCAGAGAATTGGCGGAATATCTTGCCCGGCGGGGGCTGTGGGTTTACTGTCCGCGCCTGAAAGGACACGGCACCGCGCCCGATGATCTTGCCCTGAGAAGTCATAAGGATTGGATAGAGTCTGTTGATGCAGGCTATGCCGTTATGAGCAGTTTATGCAGGCAGGTCGTTGCGGGCGGTTTTTCCACCGGCGCCGCGCTCGCGCTGGATTTGGCGGCAAGAGTCAGCGAAGTGCGGGGCGTGTTTGCGGTCTGTCCGCCCCTGCGGCTTCAGGATTTTGCCGCGAGATTTGCCCCGGCTGTGGATACATGGAATCGTCTCATGACGAAAGTTCATCTCGGCGCAAAAAAAGAATTTGTTGAAAACAGACCGGAAAATCCCCATATCAATTATGTGCGGAATCCGATTTCCGGCGTCAAAGAGATCGGCGAACTTATGGACTTGCTTGAACCCCGGCTGTCTCAAATCACGATACCCGCGATGATCATACAGACACTTAACGACCCGGTGGTCAATTATAAAGGTTCGAGAGAGATATTCGGGATGCTGGGTTCTGAAGACAAGCAGTATATTTTGTTCAATTTTGACCGTCACGGTATTCTGATGGGAAAAGGTTCTCACAAAGTGCATGAAGCAATATGGAATTTTATAAAATATTTGTAACCCGTTTTCCGTCCGTTATAAAAGTTCTCGCAAAGGCGCAAAGTCCGCAAAGAGATTTTCTTTGCACATCTGATTTTAGCTGGGGGTGTCTTTGCGAGAAAAAAAGCACTTCAAAAAAAAAGGAGATGTTGTGAATCAGGAACAGGCAGAAAAATCAAAATCTGTAGTGGTCGAAAATACAGTTAAGATACTGCGTCAGGTTCATGAAGACACCATACAGATATTAGAAAATCTGTGCGCCGGCTATGTATTTCCGGGGGAATCTGAAAAAAGCGGAAAAGGAGATGCTGTGAATCAGGAACAAGCAGAAAAATCAAAATCCGTACTGGGTGAAGACACAGTGAAGATGCTGCTTCAGGTTCATAAAGACGCGATATGGATATTGGAGAATCTGGGCGTCGGCTGTAACAACCTTGAAATACTGAAAGTATTTCAGGAGATGGAAGAAGCGGATGAAGCGATTGTTTATGAAAACCGGATATATATCATGCCCGATCTGGCGGAGCGATGTCTGAAGACCGTTCCGGGAATTGCCGACTTTTTTGTACCTCGGAACAGTTTTTTTATCGGCGGCGCGGCGCCGTATGTTTATGACGATGCCGCGGGAAAAGGCGGGCTTTCGCCTTGTGTCGGGGATGTGATTCGCATTGCCAAAACTGCTGAAAAAAGCAACATCATCGCCGGTATGGGAGAAGGCGTAAAACTCAAAAACGAAATTTTTCAGATGAATGTCACGGCTGAATATTGCAGCAAGCCGCTTTATTTCAACGTAAATTCGGATGCGGCTATTGAGAATGCAAGGGCAATCTGTGAAAAACGGAAAAATATCATGGTGATGTTCAATCTGACCCGGTCCCCGTTGCAAGTGAACGAAAATGTCTCGGAATATTTTGTGAAAACCGTGAAAGCCGGTCTGCCGGTGCTGATTTCGGCGATGCCCTTAGCCGGCGTGAGCGCGCCTTATTGCTACAACGGACTGCTTGCCATGACTCACGCCGAAGTTCTTTTCGGGATATGCGCCGCGCAACTGCTTCATCCGGGAATCACCTGCATTCACGCGGGCTGTCCGACCATTGCGGATCCCCGCCTTGACTACCATCCCAATTTCGGACTGATAAGCCATAATGTGGCAAATATTCTCATGGCGCATCTGAATCTGATGCTGGATATTCCGACCTGTCAGAGCGCGGGAATGACGCATGAAGCAAAACTGACGGAACGGGCGATGGCAGACACCCGCACGGGGCAAGCGTTGTGTGCAAAATACGGATTTCATATCATGCGGCATGGTTTCGGATTTCTCCGTTATCTCACGGATTTTTCATTTGCCAAATCAGACGCGGACCTTCAAACTGCGGAAACCGTCACGCCTGCCGATGCGCCTGATGTTGAAATGCCGGTTTATGACGAAAGAGGAATGGCATCTGTGAGACAGACCGGCGCGAATATTTATAAGGAAGATTCCCTTACCACATTGAATCTGGGAAAAATATTTGTCAGTTAGTAATAATTTCTCGCAAAGGCGCAAAGGTCGCAAAGATAAATTGCTATTTGACAATTTCAGACTGATGATGATAAAAACTGTCAGATTGTCTTTGCGTTCTCTGCGCCTTTGCGAGAACCTTTTATTTCCGAAGTTATACTGTCCACCGTCATAAACTGCGCTTTTTTCTGTTCTGTCATTCCGAACGCAGTGAGGAATCTGTAAAAGATTTCTCGCTGCGCTCGAAATGACATAAAGCTCAGTTGATGCCGGTGCTAAGTATATCTCGCAAAAATGAATCTGAGATTTGACAATTTCAGACTGATGATGATAAAAACTGTCAGATCATCTTTGCGCTCTTTGCGCTCTTTGCGAGAACCTTTTATTCCCGAAATCAATTAATAATAAAAGAGGACTGTTAAAATGAAAATCATCAGAATGCTTTTAACACTGCTTTTTCTGTCTGCTGCATGTATTCTGCCCAACGGCTGTCATTCCCGAAAAGAAGAGCCGAAAATAACATCTCAGGGATGGTTTGACGCGGGTACGACCTGGGCGGAAAAAGGCGAATACGACAAGGCAATTGACGCGTACAACAAGGCATTGAAAATAGACCCGCTTTACACCGGCGCATATTTTTACAGGGCGCAGATGTGGGAAGAAAAAGGCGAGTATAACAAGGCAATCAAGGATTACAACAAAGTCCTTAAAATCAGCCCGAATCTTGAAAAAGCCTATAATTATCGGGGCGGCGCATGGCAGATGAAAGGCGAATCGGACAAAGCCGTTGAAGACTACACAAAGGCTTTGGAGATAGAGCCGAATAACGCGGTTGCCTATCATAATCGGGGAAATGTCTGGGGCAAAAAAGGCGACTATGACAAAGCCATTGCGGATTTCAACAAGGCGGCGGAGCTAAGTCCCCGTGAACCGGCAATCTATGACAATCGGGGAAACGCCTGGAGCAAAAAAGGCGATTATGAAAGAGCCGTTGCAGATTATAACCGGGCATTGGAAATTGATCCGAACTTCGGCATGTCCTGCAACAATCTGGCATGGCTGCTGGCGACCTGTCCGGATTCCCGGCTTCGGGACGGAAACAGAGCCGTAAAGCTGGCGCAGAAGGCGTTGACGCTGCTGCCTGATATTTCCACTTCCGACACGCTGGCGGCAGCCTACGCGGAAGCCGGCAATTTCGATGAGGCGGTCAGAACCATGGAAAGGCTTATCCTCCTTGTCGGCAGGAGCAAAACAGAAGACCTGAAGCCCTACCTTGAACATTTGAATGCTTACAAAGCCCGAAAGCCCTGGCGGATAAAATAGAAACACAGAAACCGGAACATGAAAACACGAAAAAAATCCGTTTCTCGTTCCCACGCTCCGCGTCCGCCTTCCGGAGTGCTGAAATGAAATTTTAGCAAAATGCTCATTGCTAAAATTCGCTCCGCTCATTTCAGCACTCCGGACCCGGGGCCGGAGTGCTAAAATGAAATTTTAGCATTTTTGCTAAAATTCGCTCCGCTCATTTCAGCACTCCGGAAGGACGTTCCCACGCTCCGCGTCCGCCTTCCGGAGTGCTAAAATGAAATTTTAGCAAAATGCTCATTGCTGAAATTCGCTCCGCTCATTTCAGCACTCCGGACCCGGGTCCGGAGTGCTAAAATGAAATTTTAGCATTTTTGCTAAAATTCGCTCCGCTCATTTCAGCACTCCGGAAGGACGTTCCCACGCAGAGCATGGGAACGAGAAAAAGGAGTAAAGTGAGAAAGAAGCATTCTTTCGTGTTCCAAAAATATTTAAGGAAAAATACAATGAAGATAACAGCAATCGGTGTAAATTCGGCATTTGCCACAGGGATTTATGAGGACATGATTTCAGAAAAAGACGCGTGCGAACTTGCTTTGAAAATAGCCTATTCTCAGGATTTCAAACACGCTTCCGCAGAGGTGCTGACGGCTGAAATCAGAAAACACAGCAAACGCGCTTACATGCCCAAATGGCAGGCAAATTTTCTGATAGAATTTGATATGCCGAGCAAAAGAAAAAAAGAAGGTCCCTATCGTCTGCTGATAGACATCGGCGGAGACGCGAGACACGCACTGAAAGGACTCGGGCTGACCTCTGCGGACATAGACGGCGTGTATATTTCCCATCCGCATAACGACCATATCGGCGGCATGGAATATCTCGGCGTCACCACGCTTTTCAATCCCTATTACACCTCGGCAAAAAAAACATGGCTGGGAAATCAGTTTATTGCGGACAAGCTTTTTCTTGAAAAAGAATGGTGGAACGGTCCCCCGGAAAACGCCAAACCGGATATTTTTATTCACAGAAAAGTGCTTGAGCCTTTGAAAAGAGCGGTGGCGCCGGGTTTGGATACCGTACAGGGCGTGCCGAATGTCTGTCTGGAAACCTATTTCAACATTCATCTGATCGGCAAGCAGGAAACCGGCAAAACCGTCACCAAAATATTTCAGGACGGCGACGGGGAATGGACCATGACGCCTATTTTTGCCATGCACGTCATTTCCAGTTCCGAAGAAATGGCGAGCTACGGTATCAGTCTTCAGCATTCCAGCGGTTACAATATCCTGATGCCCACTGACACGCTGCACATGATGCCGCCTCAGTTGGAGTCTCACTACAAGCGGGCAAACCGGATTTATATGGATTGCGAAACCAGTCCTTTTCCCTCGGGCGTTCATCCGCATATCTCCGATCTGATAAATAATCTGGATCCTCGGATTCAAAAAAGATGCCTGCTTTATCATTATGATGTTTATCCTGATGTTCCTGAAGGGATGTTTTGCGGGGTTTTAAAAATCGGAGACTCGCATGTTTATCCCGAATAATCCGGAAAAAGCGGTTCAGAAACTAAGTTTTTTGAAAAAACTTGGTTTCTTCAGATCGCAGTATGCAACAATCTTAATTTTTTTACTTTTTATAAATATTCTTTTTCTGCCCCCGCTTTGCCGGGCAGAGGCCGAATCGTTTTTAAAAGAACATTCAAAAAGCATTGTGCCTGTGAAAACAGAAAAAGGGAGCGGGACCGGATTTTTTATCAACTCCTGCGGCAGTATTGCGACCTGCTTTCATGTCATTCAGGATGCGAAAAGCGTTCAGATAAAATGGGACAATGCCTTTTGGGATGCACAGGTCATTTATACAGAAGAGAAATACGATCAGGCAATTCTTCAGATATGCCGGACCGATACGCCCTATCTCAAAATTCAGAAGCATATTGTCGAGCGGATTCCCGATCAGCTTGCAAAAATTTCAGATCCGGCAGTTATTCTCGGCTATCCTTTGGGACAGGAAATTCTGACCGCAACAAGCGGGAAAATAACGGAAATATATTACCGTTATGAAGAAATGGACGGGATACAGTTGTCCGGTATGCTGGAAAATGTAACTTATCAGACAGATGCGCCGGTTCAGCCGGGGAACTCCGGGAGTCCGGTTTTTGACGGAAAAGGAACGGTGATCGGCATGGCAACCGCCAAAAAAAACGTGGAGGGCGGCGCGTCTGAAATGAGTTTTATCCATTCTTCAGATCACCTGCTGTACAAAAACCGTCTGCTGTTTCAGTCTGCCGACCTTGAGGAAAAAGCTGTTGTGCTGTACAGAGAGACCGAAAAATGTATGCAGCATGACAATCCCTATTACTTCAAATACAGCGATTGCCATAAAGACAATACAGGTCCTTTTTATTATGAATGTCCGAATGTTTCCTGCGGAATCGTCACATACAGGGACATTTTTGCCGGCAGCTTTTTGGGGATTCCGCTGTATGTCTCATGCAAGCCCACGGTTACGCCCCGCCGTTTTGAAGACGGATTTTTGAATAAGACGGCATATTCCGAGTCATTTTATCTGTTTTTATCTCAGACCGCAGAGAATGCCGAGTTGAAAGATTTGCTTCAACATCGGATAAAAACAAAGGGCAGATATGCGGCACCGTAAAAACCTGAGGCAGTTATTCCGCCGATCTGTGGGAAATTTATTTTTTCCCACAGAAGTAGGGTGGGCAACTCCGTTGCCCACGCTGTGCTGCTATACCGGCGGTGGGCAACAAGTTGCCCACCCTACACATTGATATTTTATTGAGTTGCCCAACCAACAACACATTGATATTTCATTGAAGCGGACGGCTACACTATGAGAATAAAATATAAAATTACCCTGTTTGTTTCAGTCATTTTTTATATTGTTTTTCTGCTGTTTTCACAGGCATTTTCTCAGGAAATCAAAAAGCCGACTCTTGTGCAGGCGGTCATCTGCGAAGGCATGAAAGACCGCATACCCCAGAATCAGGCTGCTGTGTTTTCCATTTCAGCGGGAAAAATATTCTGCTTTACAAATTTTGACCCTGTACCTGAAAAAACCGTTATTCATCATAACTGGTTTCGGACGGACATTTTGAACACAAAAATAAAACTTGTCCTGAATCCGCCGAAATGGTCAACATTCAGCAGCATTCAACTGCGGGAATCTGACAAGGGTCCCTGGCGGGTGGAAGTGACAGACTCGGAGGGAACGGTTCTGAATATGGCAAGATTCAGCATCACGGACTGATTGCTGCCCTGATGCGTTCCGACGCGTGTTTGTTTCCGTAGCGGCGGCTGTCCTCCGTAAAGCGCCCGGCTTAAAATAGATTCAAACCGCTTCAAAACCGAATTACAGAATTACATCACATGAGATTATAATAATGTCAGCAGCCTTAAATCACATCCTCTCTTTTTTGCTGACCATCCGATGGCAGGATATTGCCGACATCGCATTGAACAGCTATATTCTGTTCCGGCTGTATATTCTCTTTAAAGGAACCAAAGTATTTCGGATGCTTATCGGAATCGTGCTGCTCTGGTTCTGCCAGGAAATCGCCTTTTCCCTGCGCTTTATCGTGACAAGCCTTGTGATTCAGGGCATCACGGCTGTTTCCGCGCTGATTATCATCGTGGTTTTCAGCAATGAAATCCGCTCGGTTTTTCAGGCAAAAAATCTCAAAGCCATTCTCTGGGAATTTCCCCGGAAAACCATTCAGACGCCTGTGGAAATCATTGTTGACAGCATTTTTGAAATGGCGCGGAAATACTGCGGCGCGCTGATTGTTTTTCCGGGAAAAGATGACCTGAAAGAAATCATACAGAACGGACTGGCATGGGACGGTCTGGTCTCCAAAGAAATGATTATGAGCATTTTCTGGTACGGCAATCCGGTTCATGACGGCGCTGCCATCATTCAGGGAGACCGTGTGACGGAAGTGGGCGTTATTCTTCCTTTATCCAAACGGAATCTGCCCGCAAGCTACGGCACCCGGCACAGAGCCGCAAAAGGACTGACCGAAGTTTCAGACGCGCTGGTGGTGGTGGTCTCCGAGGAAAGAGGCAGCGTGCTTGCGGCAAAAGGGACACGTCTGAATATCGTATATGACAAAGAGGAGCTTGAAAAAGAACTGCTGGAACATGTCGGAATTCAGGTCCGGCAGCAGGGAAATCGCAAAGAGAGGCTGAATCTCTGTACAGCGGGGCTGATCTGCATGTTATGTGTGACCGGCATCTGGTTTGCCGTCACACGAGGTCTCAACACCATGATTACCCTTGAAGCGCCGATAGAGTATATGAACCGGGATTTGGGAATCAAAATCGTATCCGCAGCCGTCAGCACGGTGAAGGTTCATCTCAGCGGTTCGGACATTCTGATAAAATCCGTCCGGCCCGAACAGGTTCGGGTAAAAATTGATCTGAGCGTCGCCATGATCGGACACAATTCTTTTCCCATAAAAAAAGAGAATATCACGCTGCCGCCCGGCATCATTCTGACAAAAATCGAGCCGGATATGATTGAAATGGAAGTCGAAGCGCCGCTCAAAATCGGGATTCCCATCAGCTATGTCAATCTGGATCCGGCATTGGAAATGATAAACACATCTGCCTCAACGGTTTATCTTCATCTCAGCGGGCCCGATGATATTATCAGATCTGTTCAGCCGCAACAGTGTCAGGTCAAAGCAGATCTGAGCAAAGCGGTTTCAGGTCCCAATACGGTTTACATCACAAATGAGAATATCGTGTTGCCTCCGGCGGTTACATTGAAAAAATTTGAGCCGGATATGATTGAAGTAAAAGTCGGCGCGCTGATAAGCAAAGAACTGCCGATTCAGGCGGACTGGTCCGGCAAATTGGATGAGCGCTTCATTCTTACCGACGTAAAAATTTCTCCTGAAAAAATTCCTGTGAGAGGGAATCGTCGGGTAATTGAAAATCTTTCAACAATTTATACGGAAAAAATACCGCTTGAGAGTATAGAGAAAAGCGGAAGCGTCAGCGTAAAGCTGGCGATCAGCGCTTCGGAAATAAAAATTGCCCCTGATTTTCAAAATAAAGCAGATGTGAGCTATGAGATCAGAGAAAGAATCGGCAATATCACAGGAAACGAGTAGGGTGGACAGAGCGCATCGGCAGATACGGATTTTTCTCCTGATCTGCGCGCTGTCCACCCTACTTCACCCTGATCTCGAAAATTCTGGGCCAAAGTTTTCCGGTGACAAACAGCCGGTCATTTTCCGCGCTGTATGCGATGCCGTTCAGCACATCAACCGGATAGCGGCAGTCTTCAAAACTCAGAAGATTTTCCAGTTCAATCCATCCGGTCACTCTGCCGGTTTGAGGATCGATTTTTGCGATGCGTTCCGTCTGCCATAAGTTGGCGTAAATTTCTCCCCGGACATATTCCAGTTCGTTGAGGCGGGTTACGGGTCCGTCTGTATCATGCACTGTCATTTTTCCCTCTGTTTTATATGTTTCCGGATTCAGAAAATACAGAGATGAAGTGCCGTCGCTCATTATCAGTCGCTGACTGTCATGGGTGATGCCCCAGCCTTCGGTCGGATAGCGGAAGGTCTCCAGCAATTCAAAACGCTCTTTGTCATAAACAAAGCCGGTGCGCGACTGCCATGTCAGTTGAATGATCTTGTTGCCGTAAATCGTGATGCCTTCTCCGAAAAATTCATCAGGGAGTTTATAAGATTGCAGAACAGCTCCGGTTTCCAACGCTGTTTTCCGCAGCTCGGACTGTCCGCAAATCCCCGTGCCTTCATATAAAAAACCTTTTTCAAACACAAGCCCCTGCGTAAAGGCTTTACGGTCGTGGGGATAAGTGCGGACAACGGTATAGGTGTAAACGGGAGTACGGCAAGCTGAAAAGGTTGCAGCATCCGGGGACGGAGATTCAGAGTCAGAAATGAGGACTGAACATAACAGCACATAAATTGCCGATAAAACGATACTGAACAAACGGTTCATCATGATGCTCCTGTCAGGCGATACGCCAGTGTGCTGTTAAGGACTGACAACGACAAAGCGTCTGTGAAGTCTGTCACCGTGTTCTTCGGCAAGCCGGACAATCATATCGGGCA
>DZCT01000584.1 GCA_022736535.1 Desulfatirhabdium butyrativorans
CTGCGAATGGTTGGCAACATAGAAATAGCAGCCGACAAGCGCAGCCAGCAGCAGCAGCAGAAAGGCAGGCAGAGACAGCAGTCCGACGCAGATAAAAATCAGCGCGATCCGCAACGCGCCCACCACGCAGGAGGTCAGGATTTTTGAAGTGTCAATCACTTCTCTGATGTCGGAAGTCAGCGCCGTAAAGATTTTACCGGGTCCTGTTTCCTCCAACGTCAGCAGATCGGTTTTCCGCACACAGCGAATTATATTCAGCCGCAGTCTGACAGCCTTTTTTTCAAACAGTCGGAAAAAGGCTTTGCTCATCCGGCGGTCTGCAATGACAAAAAGAAGGCTCAGAATAAGAATGAAAAGAAAATATTTGAACTGCTCCATGCCGCTTTTGTCGGCGACTCCCGTAATTCCCAAATAAAGAATCAGCGTCATCAGGGCGATGATGAGTGCCGCGTCTGAGAGCAGCAGAAAAGCAATCTGTCTGAGCGAACCGTGTTCCTCCCGGAGTATCGTAGCGAATTTGCCGGAGAATCCGTTCGGCTTCCTGTCTTTTTTTGCAGATTCCTCGCTTCGCTCGGAATGACAGGGGGAGGGACGCTCGGAATGACAGGGGGAGGGACGCTCGGAATGACAGGGGGAGGGGCGCTCAGAATGACACACTTTACTGTCACTTGAACACACTTTACTGTCACCCTGAACGCAGTGAAGGGTCTCAGCCCGGGAAGAGTGAGATTCTTCGCTCCGCTCAGAATGACAGGGGGAGGGACGCTCAGAATGACAGGGGGCGGGGCTGTAATATGCTTTTTTCTCTTCGGAATACAGGACTTGCGTAATTTTTCCGTACTCCATTCTGACGACCTGATCCGCGATATGAAAATATCGGTCATCGTGGGTCACGCCGATAACGGTTTTCCCGCGCTGTTTCAGTTCCGGCAGAATACGGGTGTAAAAAAAGCTTCGGAAATGCGGGTCCTGATCTGCCGCCCATTCATCAAAGATATAAAGAGGCCTGTCTTCCAGCAGGGCAATCACCAGCGCCAGCCGTTTCTTCTGTCCGGTTGAAAGTTCCAGAGTGGTGAAACTGCCGTTACGGTAAGCGGTTTTTCCTTCCAATTCTGTCAGACGGAGCAGTTCTTGAATCCGGGATTCATCAATCTCCTCAAGCCCGTAAAGCCGGTCAAACAGATGAAAATCGGCAAATACCGCGGAAAACAGATAACGGCGGTCAGCCATGGAAACCGCAAGACCGTCAATTTTGATCTCACCGGAATCGGGGGGATAAAGCCCTGTTATAATTTTCATAAGGGTGGATTTTCCGCTGCCGTTGCCCCCGGTGATGAACAGAATCTCACCGGAGCGAATCGTGATATGATCCGCGGAAACGGAAAAACCGGCGCGGTCCCCGTTGCCGGGATAGGCAAAACAGATGTTTTCCATGGTCAGCGCGTCAAAACTCTGTATTTCTTTTCTGTCTGAAATCTCGGCATCCTCATGGGGCAGGTTCAGCTTTTCCCGCTCAAACATGCTTTCCAATTTTTCCAGCACCGTATTTCCCTTGCTGATGTCCGAAAACATCATAATGGTCTGAATATCGGTTCTCATCATATAAAAAATCAGAATCAGGGAAGAGACCGGGATTTTTCCGCCCCAGAAGATTCCGCCGCACAGAAGGAGAAAAAGACTCAGCATATAAACCAGTCTCATTTCCGAATTGTAAATGCCGGCTTTGATTCTGATATTTCCGATCATTTCCGTCAGCGGCTAAAGATAGGCGATAAAAAGATCATCGTCTTTTTTTTTGTTGAATTTCAGTTCTTTGAACCCGTAGAGAACATGACGGAACATGCTGAACAGATCGCTTTGTTTTTCGCTTTCTTCCCGGTGAAAGGCGCCGATGATTTCCAGCCCCACATCTCCCATGAGGATAACAAAAAATTGCCACAGCAGAAGGCACAGCCCCAGCAGGGGGGAAAGAAAGAAAACAATGTAGAACCATGTGACAAACAGAATGATGCGATTCTGCAATACCTCGATGTTTCGGGTTGCTGCCCGTGATATGCTCTGGGCTTCCGCAATGCTCATGTAAATATCGGAACTGCAATGCTGTTCAAATTCGGGCAGTTCCATACAGCGGACTGTATTTGAGATATTCAGAATCATCTCTCCGACTTTCTGCTCGGAAAGACTTGCCGCTCTTTTCTGGGATATTCGGCTGGAAAGAAGATGCACAACGGTCAGGGGCGGCAATGTCATCAGATAAAACATATAGTTTTTCTTTGAGAAAATGTTCACCGCCGCATCTGAATACAGAATGACAATGATGCCGCCCGATATCCCGGCTATCACAGACAGGATAACAATCATCAGTCCTTCAGGTTCAGACCCGTTTATAATAAATTTCAGAAGTTTCATCAGTCTCAACGCTCTGTAAAGCGCCCCGGCTAAAAACAGACAAACCCGCTTTACTTTTCAAATCCTTAACGCTTTTCCAAAGATTAAACCGTGTAAACAAACATCAGAACTTTTTGCCGCAGACGCACACAGACGCACACAGACATTTCCAAAGATTAAACCGTGTAAACAAACATCAGAACTTTTTGCCGCAGACGCAC
>DZCT01000585.1 GCA_022736535.1 Desulfatirhabdium butyrativorans
TCCGGCAGTAATGTCATCCGCAACGGCAACACTTGCTCCGCCCATTCCCAAAGCCCTCGCGCCTGAACCCACAGGATTCGGCGAAGAGGGAATTTCAATTCTGTCCGTCAGATCAGCGGCAAAAGAAATAAAGACTGTTAAAGAAAAATTCAATGTAAACACAATGAGTTTTAAATATGGTTTCATTGAGACAGATACCTCACTTTGTGATGACAAGATGTCCCTGTTGAATTTTTTCGGTATTTTTCGGTTTGGTTACATGAGCATGAAAAATTTTCTCTTTGACAGCTTTGATTTTCGCCTCTCCAAGCGGCTTGCTGTCGCCGTCAGTTGACTGCTCATATACGATGAGTTCCATCCCCTGCCTTATTTTTTCCTCTTCGCCGAAATCCACTATGATCTCATCTTTTTTCGGCTTTTCTTCAATTTTACCTTTTATTACAGGCAGTTCATCAATGAGTTTCAGTTTCATCCTCTCTGCCAATGCCTTCAGCATCTCATGAATATTGTCTCTGTCGGCATCTTCCCCGAAGACATCTGTGTCTTTTACAATAATGTCCGAAGGTTCGGAATCTTCTGTGCGGGTGCTTTCTATGCGGGTGCTGATAATGACAGAATTTTTTTCCATTGAGTTTGTCCGTTCTTCAATTTTGCCGAACAGTATAAGATCAAATCCCTGTCTTTTCGCTTCTTTTCGGGCGGTTTCATTGTCTGTATTTTGATTCAGATTCAGTTTTTCGACACACCGGAATCTTCGGGGTTCATGTCCGATCATGCCTGCGGAAAGGCGGTTTTCAAAACCTATGCTTAATCTCTCTTCGACATTTTTGCCTGTTGTTATATCAAAATCTTTCAAAGCAAGTTTAAGCCGTGCCTGAGGACTTTCAACTGCCGGTATTTTCCGATGAATTTTTATTGTCAGTCCGTCAGTATGACGCGAAGGACTTACAGCCGTCATCTTAATGATGTTCTCACCTTCATTGAGTAAGCTTATGCAGGAAAAGTGATAAGTCTTACGCGGAGATTTTTTTAATCTGAATATTTCTTTTTCACCGCTTCTGACAATAAGTTCTGTACCGGCTTTGTCAGAATCAATGACGCCGTCTATCACAGCCTGTTCGAGATAGGTTGTCCATTCGATTTCCGATTTGTTGAGTCCGGCTTCCCTCTTGTTGAGTTCTATTTTGACAAAAGGGCTTGTAGCAGGCAGACAATCGTTCTGTGCATCCGACAAAAACAGGGGATTTTTATTTGAAGCCAGCAAGTTTGAAGAAATCTCTTTGTCTGAAATACTGTCTTTTTTCACAACAGTAACATTTCCGGCAATGTCCGTAACCGCGAGTGTCAGTTCTTTCTGAAATGTTACAGTTTTCTGAAATTCCAGTTCAGAAGGTCTTCCTTCAACCGGAAATGTCTCTCCGTTGATGAGCAATTCGGCTATGCCCGAATCATCAGACGCATATCCCCTGATAGTGACTTTATTTTCGGAAAGCGACGCATCAACGCTGTCAATGCTGACCATGGGGCCCGCACAGTCAACCGTAACAAGCGCAACTGTTTCCGAAGTCCTGCCTGCCAGATTTGTAGCAGATATGGGAATCCTGTTGACTCCCGGTATGAGCGGAACTTTTACACGAAAAGGAATTTCCCGCTCCGAGACATCAATGCGGACGCTTTTTCCGCCCACGGAGATATGACGGACAAACTGCCTGTAGTCTTTGGCAATCCCTTGAATAAAAACAGAAAAATCATGGGTCAGAAAGGGCTGTGCAGGCGAGAGAAGCGTAATTTCAGGCAGAGAAAAATCCTGCTGTTTCTGCTCGATCAGAGATTTTCTCGCCTTGTCTATATAGCACTCGGTTTTGGCAGATTTTTCCATTTCCAGAGAAAGTTCGAGTTCTCTGATTGCCTCTTCTGTCTTTCCCTGTTCATACAATACAACCCCCAGTTCCCGGTGAGGAAAATAATCAATAAAATGCCTTCCGAAAGTTCTTGCCCGGCGCTGATCTTCATTTCGTTTGCGGATGGCGTCACGCAGATCAAATTCGGCTTTTTCCCGGAATCCGCCGTCTGCAAAAGACAGCCCGCGTTCATAATAATCATACCACTGATTGCGAAACGATTTGGTAAGTCCATATATTTTTCCGTTTTTTTCTTCAGGCCTCCGCTCAGGCGGTCCGGCGCACACTGCCAGAAATAAGGGCAGACTGATTAAAAATAAAATAAATATCACATTGATTTTTTTAAACATATATAGCCTTTTGGAGATATGTAGGGTGGGCAGCAAGCTGCCCACCCTACTATGATTGAAAACTCGGCGTCCGAAATGAATTAAGGGATTTTGACAAGGCGTAAGCCGACACCCGTGCCTTTTTCAGAAGCTCTGCCGAAGCGGGAACTGCAAGCTGTTCCCGGCAAGCCGCCCCCCCGGATAACCTTATCCTCACCTGATATGTTTTTCATCACAGGATTCTTACGCGGGTGTCGCTGATAAGCGTCGTCAATATATTCATCTTCGCACCATTCCCACATATTGCCGAGCATATTTTCCGACAACGCTTTCCGGCAGGCAT